>JBOGJB010000606.1:0-3436 GCA_050745085.1 Vicinamibacterales bacterium | reverse complement strand
ACCGAGCAGATCCGAATCCTCACGACGTTTCTGCGCGCGCATGAGCCCTCAGTCCCTCAAGGCGATCGCTCCTGGGACCGTCACCTCCGCGCGCGCGGGGCGATCCTTGGCGCGCTCGACGGGCTCTCGGCTGCACACGCGGCGCATGACGACGCGCGGCTGGAGATGGAAGAGCTGGCCGGGACGATCCGTCGGTGGGTCGAGTCGCAGACGTTCTCACCCCGCACCGGTACGCACGGCGTTCAGCTCGCCGACGCGCAGGCGGCGCGCTACGGGGATTTCGACGAGATCCGAATCGTCGGCCTCGTCGAAGCAGACTGGCCCGAGCGCCCCGTCCGAAACATCTTCTACCCGCCCTCCCTGCTCAACCAGCTCGGGTGGACGCTAGAGCCGGAGCGACTGGCCGGGGCCCGTGCAGCGTTCCGGGATCTCGTCCGCCTGCCGGCAGTCCGGTCGTCTGCCTCCGCGTTCACTCTCGAGGATGAGGCCATCGTCGCGGCCTCGTCTTTCGTGGAGGAGCTGGAGGCGCCGGACCTGACCGCGGAGCGGACGGACGCGTCCGCCCTTTCCAGGATGTTCGTGCACGAGGCGCTGGCGGATGATCCTGTCCCCGAGGCGGTCGTCAGCGGGCCGGCGGCCGAGTGGCTCGCCGCGCGCCAGTCGCGCACGCCGGCGTCGGATCCGCGCTACCGCGGTTTCACGGGAGCGCAGGCGCCGGACGGCTACGCCGTCAACGCGGTCGAGCAGTATGTCGCCTGCCCGTTCAAGTACTTCGCCGCCACCGTCCTCGACCTCGAAGAAGAAAAGGAGGACGAGCCGGGGCTGACGCGGCTCGAGCGCGGGCAGTTCGTCCACGAGGTGCTGTGCGAATTCTTCGCCGTGTGGCAGCGGGCGGGCCGGGGCGCGATTACGCCCGACAATCTGCGGCTTGCCGTCGAGGAGTTCACACGGATCGCCGAGGCGAGGCTCGCCACGCTGCCCGCGACGGAGCGCGCGCTCGAGCGCACGCACCTGCTCGGATCCGCGGCGGCGTCGGGGCTCGCGGGGCGCGCGTTCGCCTTCGAGCTGGAGCGGCAGGTTCCCGTCGTAGAGCGACTGCTCGAGTACCGGCTCGAGGGGACCTTCACGTTCCAGGGCGGCGCGGGGCGCCGGCAGGTGCGGTTGCGGGGCAAGGCGGACCGGATCGACGTTCTTCCGGATCGATCGATTCGCGTCATCGACTACAAGCTGCGGCGCGCGCCGAATCCGAAGCGCGCGCTGCAGCTGCCTGTCTACGCCGTGGCCGCGACGCAGGCGCTCGCGTCGTCACGCGGTGGTTCCTGGCGGCTCGCGGAAGCGGGCTACGTCGCGTTCGGCGAACGCCAGGCGTTCGTCCGGCTGGGCGGCAGGCAGGGAGATGCCGGCAAGGTGGCCGACGCGGTCGATGCAGGCCAGGCGCTCTTCCTCGACGCGATCGACGCCATCGAACGCGGTGAGTTCCCGGTGCGACCCGAGGAACCTTACCGGTGCCGCTTCTGCTCGTACCCGTCTGTCTGCCGGAAAGATTACGTCGGCGATGAGTAAGCAGCTGGATCTCTTTCCGCCGCCTTCGCCGGCCCGCACCCCTGAGCCGGCTTCGTCGCTTCAGGTCGAACCGCCTCGGGTGAGCCCCGTCGAACCCGCTGCGGTAAGCCAAGTCGAACCGGATGCCGATGCGCGCGCGTTCGCGGTCGATCCTTCGCGCAACGTCGTCCTCGAAGCGTCCGCCGGTACCGGCAAGACGACCGTCCTCGTCACGCGCTACGTGAACCTGCTGCGGGCAGGCGTGGATCCATCGAACATCCTCGCGATCACGTTCACGCGTAAGGCGGCGACCGAGATGCGTGACCGGATCGTTCACGAGCTGAAGAGGGCGGCGGCGCTGTCGCCCGACGATCGGGCGCGCTGGCTGACGCTGCGGGATCGGCTGGCGGACATCTCGGTCAGCACCATCGACGCGTTCTGCCTTTCGCTCGTGCGAGAGTTCCCGCTGGAGGCGGACGTGGACCCGGGCTTCACGATGGCGGACGAGACCGAGGTGCCGCGGCTCGTCGACGAGGCGATCGATCGCACGCTTCGGATCGTGGCCGCGCGGGCCGCCGCCGATGAGGACGTGTCGCTTCTGATGGCGCAGCTTGGGTCGACTCGCGCTCGCGAGGGGCTCGCGCACCTGCTCCAGCGCCGGCTCGTCGCGCGGTCGGCATTGGCCCGGTTTCTCAACGGGCCTGGGAGGCTCACCCTCCAAGGCGGACCTGAGTGGCCCGGGCAGCTGACGGCGGACGAGGCCTGCCGGCGCGGTCTCGAGCGCCTCGGGGATGCGCTCGGCGGCCTGGCGGGCGGCCTCGAGCGCTTCATCGCTGACGGCCCAGTCGAGCACCCACGTTTTCAACTGCTGGCCGCCGCGCTCCGCGCGCGAGAGACGCTGGCCGCCTCGGATCACGCAGCCGTGCGCGAGCTGATCGATTGCGTACGGGATTACTTCCTGACGCAGGAGGGAGAGTCTCGGAAACCGGGCGGCTCGATTCCGCCGTACCGCGCCGAGGACTGCGTGTCCAACGAGGCTTGGCGGCGCCACCGGGAGCAAATCGCGTCGGCGGGTGGGCGCGTGGCCGATGCGCTCCAGGCCTTCGCGCGCGACCTCAACGGCGTTCTCGCGCGCGGCGTCCGGCGCGTCTTCGCGATCGCGGAGGACCAGTACCGGCGCGCCCTCGACGAGCGGTCGGCGCTGGATTTCTCCGACGTCCTCGAGCGGGCGCTCGAGCTGCTGCGGAAGATGGACGAGTTCGCGCAGAGCCGGTTCCGGCTCGAGTCGCGTTATCACCACGTCCTCGTGGACGAGTTCCAGGACACGAGCCGCGCGCAGTGGGAACTGGTCTCGCTGCTGATCCGAGCGTGGGGGGAAGGCTTTGGCCTGGTCTCGCACGACGCGCCGCTCCGGCCGTCGATCTTCATCGTCGGGGACCGGAAGCAGTCGATCTACCGGTTCCGCGACGCAGAGGTGGCGGTGCTGGACGAAGCGGCGCGGCACATCGAGGCGCTCCGTCCGGACCGGGACGCGCGCCGATGGATTGCGAAGAGCTACCGCGCACTGCCCGAGCTGCTGGCGTTCGTGAACGAGATCTTCGCGGGCGTGACCCGTCGCCCGGAGCGCGCCGATGCCTTCCGCTACGACGAACGGGACCGGTTTCCGGTGAGCGGGGCGCCGGCCGAGCCCGGCCGCGCGCTGCGGCTGGGCATCGCGGCGGCCGATGAGCCCGAAGCATGCGCGGACGCCGTCGCCGCCGAGATCGTCCGCATCCTGCGTGAGGAGCCCGTCCGGGACCGGGCGACCGGCGCGCCGCGGCAGGCGACGCCCGGAGACATCGCCATTCTGTTCCGCTCCCGCGCGAGCCACCGTGAGTTCGAGCAGGCGCTCGAG
>JBOGJB010000605.1:0-7943 GCA_050745085.1 Vicinamibacterales bacterium | reverse complement strand
GGCGAAGGGGAAAAAGACGCACGACAAGCGCGAGACGATTCGGCGGCGCGAGGCCGAGCGGGAGACGCGCGCGGCCATCAAGGAGCGCCAGGGGCGGCGGCGGTGAGCACGGGCGTGCCTGAAAACCAGCGAAATCCGCGAGATTCGTGGCTGAGTCTGCGCCATCCGCGAATCCCGTGGCCAGCTCTACGAGATCCGCGGCCGCTCGCCGCGGTCGCGCTGCTCGTCGTGATGGTCCTGCTGTCGCGCGACTTCGGCGCAACCTGGGACGAGCGCGCGCTCCAGAAGTACGGCGAAGAAATCTGGGAGTACTACCGCAGTAATCGTCCCTGGTCGGCGATCGACCTCAGCTTCGGTTACACACGCATCTACGGGGCGTTCGTGGAAGTCCTGAACCTCACCGCGCAGCAGGTCGTCCGGGCCGATATCTACGTCGTGCGGCACGCCGTGAACAGCGTCTTCGGCTGGGCCGGCGTCGTCTTCGCCTATCTGATCGCGTCTCGTCTGTTCGGCCCGAGGGCCGGCTGGCTCGCCGCGGCGCTCCTCGTTCTTATGCCGAGGTACTTCGCCGATTCGATGAACAACGCGAAGGACCTGCCCTTTGCCGTGCTGATGTTCGCCTCGCTCAACTATATCGTGACCCTGCCGGCGCAGTACCCCTACCTGCCCTGGCGACATGCACTGAAGCTTGCAGTCGCCATCGCCCTTGCGATCAACGTGCGCTCCATGGGGCTCGTCCTGCTCGGCTACGCCGGGATCGGCGTGCTCGTGGCGCTCGTCGCGGCGCGGGAGCGCTCGCCCGCGCGGCTCGGCGCCACGGCCGCGCGGTTCGCTGTCGTCTGCCTCCTGACGCTTGTCGGCGGCTCGGTGTTCTGGCCCTGGGCCCAGGAGCAGCCGCTCGTCCGGCCGGTCCAGGCGTTCTTCATAGCCTCGTCGTTCAGCTGGGGGAATCCGTCGGTGTTCGCCGGCCGTGACGCGCCCGCGAGCCAGCTGCCATGGCACTATCTGCCGACGTGGCTCGCCATCACGCTGCCGCCGGTGGTGCTGGCAGGCGCCGCGGTGTCGCTGGCGCGTCTGTGGAACGTTCGAGTGTCGCGCGTGCAGCTGCTGGCGCTGTGGGCCTTCGTGCTCGTCCCCGCGACCGTGGCGATCGTGCGGCACCTCACGCTCTATGACGGCATCCGCCACGTGTTCTTCATCGTGCCGCCGATCGCGGTCATCGCCGCGGCCGGCTGGGACTACCTCCTCGCGCGCGCGCCAGGCAGAACCCGCCTCGCCGGCGTCCTGCTGCTCGCGGCCGGATTGGCGGAGCCACTCTGGTTTCAGGTGCGCAATCACCCGAACCAGGGCGTGTACTTCAGCCCGGTCATGGGCGGCCCTCGCGGCGCGTTCGGCCGCTTCGAGATGGACTACTGGGGTAACTGCGTGCTGCAGGCGGTTGACTGGACGGCCGCGCAGGCGGCGCGCGCCCGCATGCCGATCGGCGTGTCGAGTAACGCCTGGGAGGTCGCCGTCGTCGACGTGATGCGCTACAAGTCGCTCTATTTCCGGCTGCCGTATGAGGATGGGCATCACTTCACCATCCTCCTTCTGAAAGGCAAGCGTCAGGACGTTCTGGACGCGAGCCGGCGCCGTGACATCCTGCACCGCGTGACGACGGCGGACGGCACGCCGCTGTGCGTGGTCGTGCCTGGACCCGAGTACCCGCGTCTGATGGCGCAGCTGCGATGACGGATCGGTTGCAGGCCCGCACGATCGCCGACTTCGGCGAACAGTGGACGCGATACCCGGGCAGCGAGGGGTACTTCGGCTCGGCGGAGCTCTTCAACGACAACTTTCGGCCGCTCCTTTCAGTCCAGGACGTCGCCGGACGGCGGGTCGCCGAGATCGGCGCCGGCGCAGGGAGGTTCGTGAACGTCCTTGCCGCCGCCGGGGCCGCGCACGTCGTCGCCGTCGAGCCGTCATCCGCGTTTGCGGTGCTTCGCGAGAACACCGCACGCTTCGGCGATCGGATCACGTACCTCAATGTGACGGGCGACGACCTTCCAGCCTCCGGCGATCTCGATTACGTCTTCGCGATCGGTGTGCTCCATCACATTCCCGACCCTGGGCCGGTGGTGGCTGCGGCCCTTCGGGCGCTCCGATCGGGCGGCGTGTTCGCCGTCTGGCTGTACGGCCGCGAGGGCAACACGCTCTACCTGACGGCCGTCCGATCGATGTGGTGGCTGACGCGGCGGTTGTCGCACCGCGCGCTCGAGCTGTTCGTCCGGCTCCTGTATGTGCCGTTCTGGTCTTACATGACCGTCTGCCGCTGGATCCCGCTGCCGCTTGCGCGGTACATGCGGCGTGTGATGCTCCCGCTGACGCCCGGGGCGCGCCGGCTGGTGATCTACGATCAGCTCAACCCCGCCTATGCGAAGTACTATCGGCGAGAGGAGGCGACCGCGCTCCTCAGCAGGCAGGGATTCGCGGACGTCCGGATCCACCATCGTCATGGGTACAGCTGGACGGTCCTGGGAACGAAGCCATAAAGCTAGTGTCCACGGGGGACGGGACACCAGATGCCTCTGATCAGCATCGTCGCGCCGGTGTACAACGAAGCGCCAACGCTTCGCGAGTTCCTTCGGCGCCTGAGGGGCGCCGCGGCGCGGCTCCACGGGGGGTACACCTTCGAGTTCGTGCTGGTGGACGATGGGAGCACGGACGACAGCCTGCAGATCGCCAGGACGTTGATCGCGGCGGAGCCGCGGCTCCGGGTCGTCGAGCTCCGGCGTAACTTCGGGCAGACGGCGGCGCTGCAGGCGGGGCTCGCGGCGGCGCGCGGCGACATCGTCTTCTCGATGGACTCGGACCTGCAGCACTTTCCGGAGGACCTGCCGCGGTTCCTCGAGAAGATCGAAGAAGGGTACGACCTCGTCTGCGGCTGGCGTCACGAACGTCAGGAAGGAATTCTCCGCCGATGGCCCTCCGGCACGGCGAACGCCCTCGTCCGGGCGGTGTCCGGTCTCCACGTGCACGACGTCGGAACGACCTTCCGCGCGTACCGCGCCGATCTCGTGCGGCAGCTGCAGCTGCTGGGGGAGCAGCACAGGTTCGTGCCGGTGTTGGCGAGTCTCGTCGGCGCGAAAGTCACGGAGGTGCCAATCAGGAACGTCGAGCGGCCGGCCGGCCGGTCGAATTACGGGCTCGGCCGCACCATCAACGTGCTCCTCGACATCCTCTATTTGTACTTCTCCCGTTACTATTTCACGCGCCCGCTCAAGGCATTCGGCAAGATCGGCCTGCTGCTCGTCGGGATCGGCGGCGCCATCTCCGGATCGCTTGTCATCTACTCGCTCGTCACGGGCACGCCGACCGTCCGGGAGCGCGGCGGATGGTTTCTCCTGTCCATGATTCTGATCCTCGGCGGATTGCAGATTCTCCTGACGGGCATCCTCGCCGAGATCCTGGTGCGCATCTACTACCAGAGCGGTCAGGCGCAGCAGGGCTACGTCGTGCGGCGCGAGTGGAACCGGGAGGTTATGAGTCGTGAGTTATGAGTTGTGAGTTGTGAGTTCTGAGTTCGGTACTACTGAGAACTCAAGACTGAGAATTCAAGACTGAGAACTCGAGACTGATAACTAATAACTCAAAATCATGTGCGGCATTCTGGGTCATCTGTCGTTCGGCGATGCCCGCGTGGACGTCGAGCGCTGGCGCCGGCTCGTGAACGTCCTGGCGCATCGCGGTCCAGACGACAGCGCGTTCTGGACCGACGGCCGCTTCCTGTTCGGCCACCGCAGGCTCTCGATCATCGACCTGTCTCCTCAAGGCCGACAGCCGATGGCGACCGATGACGGCGAGCTCGTCGTCGTCTTCAACGGCGAGATCTACAACTACATCGAGCTTCGAGACGAGCTGGCCGGGCGCGGTCACCGCTTCCGCACGCGCTCTGACACCGAAGTGCTTCTGCACGGTTACCGCGAGTGGGGATCGGGGCTTCCGGCGAAGCTCGTCGGCATGTTTGCGTTCGTGATCGCCGACCGCCGCCGCCAGGAGCTGTTCGTCGCGCGCGACCGGTTCGGCGAGAAGCCGCTCCTCTACTTTCAGCACCCGAACTGCGTGGCCTTCGCCTCCGAGATGAAAGCGCTTGCGGCGCTGCCGGAGCTCGAGCGAGCGCTGAACGAGGAAGCGCTCGCGGCCTATCTCTGCCTGAACTACGTTCCCGGAGACGAGACGCTCATGCGCGGCGTGCGCCGAATCCGGCCGGGCACCTGGCAGCTCTGGTCGGCGGGGGGCCAGGCCCGGAGCGGCACGTACTGGCGTCCCCCCGATCCGCTCGAGCCCGATCTCTCGGTGACAGAGGCCGAAGCGGTCGAGCAGCTCGAATCGCTGCTCGATCGGGCAGCGCGGTTCGCGCTTCGAAGCGACGTGCCTGTGGGTGTGTTCCTCTCCGGCGGCATCGATTCGTCCCTGATCGCGCGAAGCGCCGCGCGATCCGAGAAGCTGTCGACGGCGTACTGTCTCACGTTTGCGGAAGCCAGCTACAGCGAATGGCCCAAGGCCGAGCGGACGGCGCGGCAGCTCGGGATTCCGCTCGTCGACGTACGGCTCGGGCCCGACGCGCTTGCGGACTTTTTTCCGATCGTCGCGCATGCCGATGACCCGCTGGCCGATTCCTCCGCTCTCGCGGTCTGGACCATCTCGCGCGCGGCCTCCCGCCAGACGAAGGTCGTGTTGAGCGGCGACGGCGGAGACGAGCTGTTCGGGGGCTATCTGACGTACCAGGCCACGCTGTGGCACGACGCGACGACGTCACGGCTGCCGATGCCGGCGCGCAGGCTCCTCGCGCGCAGCGCGCGCCGGATCCGCACCAGCGAGAGCAAAGTATCGGGCAGCTACAAGCTGATGCGGTTCCTGCGCGCGTCCGATCTTCCGCTGTCCGTCGCGCACTTCACGTGGAATGGCACCTGGCTGCCCGATGAGGCGGCCGAGTTCCTGGCGGCGGCCACCAGCCGACCCGCGGCGCGAGAGGTGCTCACGCGGCTCGCGCGCGCGCACGGCCTGCCCGAGCGGCCCACGCTGCGGCAGCTTCAGACAGCGGACGTCCAGGAGTACCTGCCGAACGACATCCTCGCCAAGTCCGATCGGATGAGCATGGCGCACGGGCTCGAGATCCGCTCGCCGTTTTTGGAACCCCAGCTCGCCGAATTCGCGCTGCGGCTCCCCGCCACGTTCAAGGCGACGCGCACCGGGGCTACCAAACGGATACTGCGGGAGCTGGCGAAACGGACGTACGGCGTCGACGTCGCCGGCGCGCGCAAGCAGGGCTTCAGTATCCCGGTGCACGCCTGGCTGCGCGGGCCGGGCCGCGGCCTCGTCGACGAGCTCCTGTCGCCGCGGAGCCTGGCGTCGCTGCCGATGCTCGACGCCGGAGCCGTCGGGGCCGCCGTCATCGATCACATGTCCGGACGCCGCTCGTACGGCTTCGAGTTGTGGGGCCTCGCCGTGCTCGTGGCCTGGCATCGCATGTATCTGCAGGAGCCGATCGCGCTGCCGGGCGGCGCGCCGCCCCCTGCCGTCGAGGTCAAGGCGCCCGCCGCGCAGGGCACCGCGTGACCCCCCGGGGACGAGACATGGCGCGGGACGACAGCCGCACGAAGCAGCTCGCGCACGATCGGCTCAGCGATCGGTTCGACGAGCTGATGGACGACTACGACGTCGCCCGCCGGACCGACGTGCTCGTGGAGCGCTTCCTCGGCACGGCGCCGCTGGCCGGAAAGCTGGCGCTCGACGCCGGGTGCGGCGTGGGAGGGCTGACGCGCGCGCTGGTCGCGAAAGGGGCGCGGGTCGTCGCGCTCGACATCGGTCAGCAGCTCGCGGCCACGACGCGCCGCCGGTACGGGTGCGCCGCGGCCGTCGGCTCGTTGACCGCGC
Organism: Vicinamibacterales bacterium; assembly: GCA_050745085.1. Taxonomy (GTDB): domain Bacteria; phylum Acidobacteriota; class Vicinamibacteria; order Vicinamibacterales; family 2-12-FULL-66-21; genus DATAEE01. The sequence goes on along the minus strand of JBOGJB010000605.1, from coordinate 2,027 downwards.
TCTGTTTTGGACCGAACACCTTCGACGTCGTGCTGTCGAGCGAGGCGATCGAGCACACGCCGGATCCATCACACTCGGCGCTCGAGCTGTACCGCGTGCTGAAACCGGGCGGCCATCTCGTGCTGTCCACGCCGAACCGGGTCTGGCAGGCGCCGGTCCGCGCGGCGTCCGCGCTGGGCCTGCGCCCGTACGACGGGTTCGAGAACTTTCTATGGCCGGCGGCGCTGCGGCGCGCGCTCGAAGGCGCCGGGGCCGAAGTCAGGGATCACCGTGGCATTCACCTGTGGCCGTTCCAGATCAGAATGCTCCGGCGCGCGTCGACGTGGGTCGACCGCTTCGGCGCCGGACTGCTGGCGCTCATGATCAACCAGTGCATCCATTGCACGAAACCGGTCAGAACAGCGGATACAGCTTCACCCACAGTGTGAAGCAGACGACGTAGAACATCCCGAACGTCGCTACCAGCCAGCGATGGACCGCCTCGCCGCGCAGGCTGGCGAGCCAGAGCGGGAACGGGAATAGCACTGCGGCGTACCGGCCGAGACCCTCGACCGACCCCGACGACATCGGCACGAAGAGGTTGATCACAATGAGCGCGGCGTAGGCGACACCGATCACGCCGAAGCGGCGGACGATAAACGGCGTTGCCGCGACGAACGCGATGGCCGCCGAGCTGTTGAGCAGGTCGCAAATCGCCCGCGGACTGCTGGTCAGATAGCCGTACGGATCCGACAGCGTTCGGTACACGACAGTCCACACGGGCATCCACGGCAGGCGCGATCCCGGACTCCAGTCCCACCGGACAATGCTGTTCCGCCATTCGAAGAACGACCCGCTGAGCTGATACACGAAGAGCGAGTACGCGAGGTAGCCGGCCGACGCGAGGGCGACCGCGCCCAACCCCTTGAGGAGCGCGGGACGATCCCGGCGGAGCGGCCACAGCAGCACGAGGAGCGCCGGCAGCATGAAGATGCCGTTCGCGCGCGTCGCCGTCGTCAGCGCGCCCGCCAAGCCGGCAAGCAGCCACGCGGACCGCCGCATCGCGTAAAACGTGGTTACGCTTCCGAGCAGGAAGAGGCTCTCCGAGTAGACGACCCCTAGAAAGAACGCGAACGGAAACACGGCGGCGTAGACCGTGACGCGGATGGCCGCGGCCTCGTCACCCAGTTCGAGCTGCGCGAGGCGGTAGAGGACGATCATCGCGAGCACGAACGCGGTCCAGGACACGAGAATGCCGGCGATGAAGTAGTCGGACTGCTGGTCGCCGCCGAGCAGACGTCCTACATACCGCATCGACAGGGGATACGCGGGGAAGAACGCGAGATTGCTCCGGCCCCCCTCGACGAACGCGTAGCCGTTGCGCGCAATCCCGTAGAACCAGCCGGAGTCCCAGCGCGCGAACGCGTCCCAGAAGTGGTTCGTGCGGCTGAACACCGTGAACTGCTCGCGCTGCGCCAGCGGCAGGACGGCGTTGACGAGGAAGCCGACACACGCTGACAGCACGCGAAAGGCAAGAGCCGCGACGGCAATCCGGATCCAGGCGGGGCTGAAGCCTCGCGCCACACGCATAGCGCGCGAGCGTAGCAGAGGCCGTCAGGCCGCATCAACGTGATACATTGGAGCGCGGGCCTCTCAGGCCCGCGCATGCCATCGATAACCCGCGCGCGTGTGCCGTTGCTCGATCTGGCCGCGCAGTACGCGCCCCTGCGCGACGAGATTCTCGCGGCGCTCGTGCGCGTCGCCGACAGCCAGCGGTTCATCCTGGGCGCCGAGGTCGAGGCGTTCGAGCGGGAGATCGCCGCAGCGATCGGCGTCGGGCACGCGATCGGCGTCTCGTCGGGGACCGACGCGCTCCTTGCGGCGCTAATGGCGCTCGACATCGGCCCGGGCGACGAGGTCGTGACGCCGACCTATTCGTTCTTCGCGACCGCCGGTTCGGTCGCGCGCCTCGGCGCGACGCCGCGCCTGGTGGACATCGACCCAGTCACCTTCAATGCCGATCCCGTGTCGATCGAGCGCGCGCTGAC
>JBOGJB010000604.1:0-23906 GCA_050745085.1 Vicinamibacterales bacterium | reverse complement strand
CCCATCACCTGCCCGGCGATCGTCATGCTCGTGCCCTCGAGCTTGGCGATGCCGAAGTCGCTGAGCTTTGCCTGCCCCGAGGGCATCAGCATGATGTTGGCCGGCTTGATGTCGCGGTGGACGATCCCGTTGGCGTGCGCCGCGGCGAGCGCGGCCGCCACCTGCGCGCCGTACTCGAGCGCGGTCGGCACCGGCAGCGCGCCCTGCGCGATGACCCGATCGAGCGGCGTGCCGTCGACCAGCTCCATGGCGATGAAGGTGGTGCCCGCGTCCTCGTCGATGTCATGGATGGTGACGATGTGCGGGTGGTTGAGCGCGGAGGCGGACCGCGCCTCCTGCACGAACCGGCGGTTCCGATCAGGGTCGGCCGTCGCCTCCGGCGGCAGCATCTTGATCGCGACGGCCCTACCGAGGCGGGTATCGACCGCGCGGTACACCACGCCCATTCCGCCTCGGCCGATCTCTGATTCGAGACGGTAATGCGAAACTGTGCGGGCCATCGATGTGGACTGGCATTATACCTAGGTGCTCAAGGTGTTCAAGGTGCTCAAGGTGCTCGAGGTGCTCGAGGTGCTCCGGGGGGACCGGTCAGACGTACCGCATTGCCGGCAAGCCCGCGTGCTTCCTGAGGAGTGCCAACTGTCCGATGTGGTAGCTATCGTGCTGTACGAGGAACGTGAGCACGCTGAGCATCGTCTGGTCAGCCACCGGGAACCGGGTCGTGACCGTTGCATCGAGCTCCGCGGCCGTCATCGTCGCGAGCCGGTCGCGAAGCGCGTGGGAGGCCGCAGTCCACGCGCGCTGAATCTCGGCCAGCGACGGACACTGTGTCACGTCGTCGATGCCGCGCGCACCGTCCAGGTAAGCGGTGAGCGGATTCGGCTGCTCGGAACCGAGCACGCGAAGAAGATAAAAGCGGGCGTCGGCCACGTGGGCCGCGACGAATGCCGTGCTGTTCGTCGATGCCGATGGGCGTATCGCCGCCTTCTCGTCGCTGATGCCGTCGAGACAATTGCGGAAGAGTCTCGTGTTGAGCCGAAGAATCTCCGTGAGGGGTGCGACGCGAGGATCCATTGCACGGAAGCGTAGCGCGTTTCGGAATGTTCGCGATCAAAATCTTGCAAGACGCGTCGAGCCTCGACGCCCTCAGCCCCGAGGAAAGAGCGACTCGACCCGAGTCACCCGTCATGCCGGCCGCCGCTTTTTCGGCCCGCGACTACCGCGAAGGCTCTTTCGAGGAAGAGGCTCATTTGCGAGTAATGCGACCCCTGCCAGTAGATGCGCGCGCAGACGGGACACCGGGAGAATTCGCGGTAGTGCTCGCGCGTGCGCGGGGGCAGCAGATGCTCCACCCGATCTTTCGGCACGACCTGCAACGGGTCGTTGCACCGCAGGCAGCGGGTGAACGGCCGGGCCCGCGTCGCGAGATCGAAGCGGCGCAGGACCTCGACGAGCTGCCGTGCAGGGCGGGTCTCGCGGACGAAATAGCCTCGGGTGACCCTGCCGTGCTTGAGAACACCGACGTCGCGGGTGAGGAGCGTCCGGTCTTCGGAGGCCGAGGTCGCAACGATCTCGTGATCGCGATAGTCGTTCCGATATGCCGTGTCGAGGCCGGCAAGTCGGAGATACGCCGCGAGCCGGCCAAGATGAACGTCGGCGACGAAGCGCGGCTCGATGTGCGGAGATGGTCCGAGCCGGGCGTCAGCGTCGAGATCGAACGCACGGAACGGCGGATAGGCGGCCACGCGATCGCCGTCGCGAACGCGGCAGGCGAAGTCGACAGTCCGGCCGTTCACAACGAGCATATCGATCTCCGGGTGGGGTACGCCGAGCGTCTCGACCAGATCCTTGATCGAGGCGCTGCTCTCCAAGCCACAGACGAGCGTCGCCTGCCTGTGCGCCGCCGGCAGGAAGTCGTTGAGCTCGCCGTAGAAGCGGACAGAGACCGACAGCACAATCCCTTCACATTCTGCCCGCGGCGCGAAGATCCAGAGTAACGTCAGCAGGCTCAGCCGGGGGCACGCGTGCCTCTCGGTCGCATCTTACAACCAGAACATGTACTTGGCATGCGGCCAGCCGGGACGCTACAGTCGGCGGGTGGATGTCCAGGCGTTCGAGGAATCTCTGAAGCAGCCGGCGCCACCCGCCGACCTGTCGCCGGTGCTCGAAGCGCTGTGGCACGAGCGGCGCGGCAACTGGGATCGCGCGCACCAGATTGCGCAGGAGATCGCCGGTCCTGAAGGCGCGTGGGTGCACGCCTATCTCCACCGCCGCGAAGGCGATCAATCGAATGCGGCCTACTGGTATCGCCAGGCGGGAAAACCGATCATGCGCGGCAATCTCGATGAAGAATGGCGCGCGATGGTCGAGGCGCTGTTGAACCTCTAGCCGCGAGGAAAGAGGGAGTCGACCGGCGCGTCCACCTCCGGGAGGAGTGACGATCGGATCGGGAACAGGCCCGTTGCCGCCTGCGCGAGCTCGTATCCTCCGGGCGCAAGGGTGTGAATCTCGAGCCGTTCCGCGACGGGGTCGATGATCCAGTATTCGCGGACGCCGTAGCGCGCGAACATTTGCATCTTTCGACCGCGATCGGTCGCCGCGGTCGACGGGGAGAGAATCTCGACCGCCAGGTCCGGCGCGTGGCGGATTGCGGCATCCAGCGGGACGAGATGCTTCCGCGCGTCGACAAAAAAGACGAGATCGGGCATGAGCACGTCGTATTCGGAGAACACGATATCGATCGGCGTGGTCAGATACGTTCCCCCGCGGGCCGCGACGTACGATCGGAAGAGCGCGGCGACTATCCGCGTCATCTGCGTAGCTCGCGGCTCGCGCCATTTTACATCGTCCACTGGAGACCCATGCCGCGCCAAAACGCGCCGGAATTCGCGCCGGCACTCGCCTGATGTTGGAGATTCTGCAACGGTCGGAGTGCGGGGTCGAGATGGTTTTTGCCATATCTCGAGCGACGAACCGGATGACCCGATCCGCGATGCGCCGGTAGCTGCTTACTTCCTCACCGGCAGCGGGTATCTTGGCAGCTTAGCCCGTTGGAGCAGCGCGTCGAATCGCGGGTGTCCGCGAAGCGGATCGAAAACCGGATCTGCCGGGACGAACGGCAGAATGGCCCCTGCCTCACGGCGGAAGTGTGCGTCGACGCCCCCTTCGAGCGCGGCGATCGCCTCGTCCGGCCGTCGGAGCTGAGAGTAGATTGCGGCGATCGCAAACCCCTGATCACCCACCGTCTTGTCGCGCTTGATGCGTTCGACTTCCGCGAGCGCTTCGGAGGTCCGGCCCATCGCCGCGTAGATCCTGCCTCGGACCCGCTTCGCTGTCGGGGCCGAGCCCACCTTCTCGAGACGGTCTATGAACGTGAGCGCTTCCTGATAGTTGCCGAGCTGGATGTAGGCCTCGGCGATGCGGCTGAGCGACGGCCGGTCCTCCGGATCGATCTCGAGCGCGCGCAAGTAGCGACCAATCGCTTCCTCGTAGCGCCGGGCGCGATAGAGCGTCCTGCCGTAGGATCCGACGAGGCGGGGGGACAGCGGGTCCAGCTCCGCGGCTCGCCTCGCGTTCGCAACCGCCTCGTCCACGCGTCCCATCGCGATGAGATAGTAGGAGTACCCCGAATACGCGTTGGCAAGACTGGGATTCAGCTCGATCGCTTTCAGATACGCTGCCTCGGTTCCGGGCCAGTCCCAGTCGTGTTGGAACTTGACGGCAGCAAGCGCGTCGTGCGCCTCGGCGAGGTCCGGCTCGAGCCCGATGGCCTTCAGCGCCGCCGCCCGCGCGGCGTCGGCGTGTCGCCCTACCCCCAAGCCAGCCCAGATGTCACGCTCGACGTACGCGCCAGAGAGACCCGCCCAGGCCAGCGCGAAGGCGGGATCGAGTTCGGTCGCCTTCCGGAAGTACTCGAGCGCGCGCTCGAGCGAGTCCGGATTCAGCTTGGCCACATGGTACCGGCCGAGGAGGAAGACCTCGTACGCCTCGGGTTTCACGGTCCGGGCTTTTTCCAGACGCGCCGCCTCCTCGGTTGTTACGCGCGCCCTGACCTGCGCCGCGATGGCGCGGGCGACCTCTGACTGCAAGGCAAGGACATCCTGCGCCGATCGATCGTAGCTGTCGGCCCAGAGATGGCGATCGCTCGACGCGTCGATGAGCTGAGCGGTGATGCGGACGCGTTCGTTCGACCGCTGCACGGATCCCTCGATCACGGCGTCGACGCCAAGCTCGCGCGCGACCTCCGGCAGCGGCCGCGTCGTGCCGCGGTAGCGCATGACCGACGTGCGCGAGATCACTTTGAGCGAAGAGATCTTCGCGAGGTCGGCGATGAGCGCCTCCGTCATCCCGTCCGCGAAAAACTCCTGCGCGGGATCGCCGGAGAGATTGGCGAGCGGCAGGACGGCGATGGACTCGACGCGCGGAACCGCTGCGGAACTTGTCCCCGGCTGAAGCCTGCGCCACGGGGAAAGGGCGATCACCGCCACCGTCAGCAGGATCAGGCAGACGCCGGCAACGACCGCATTGCGGCGCGTGCCGCCCCAGCGCGTCGCGCGTGTCGGCGTCGGAGCGCCTGCCCCGAGCCTGGTCGAGGGGGCCGGCGGCGGGGCCGTGGTTGCGCGATCCGACCAGGCAGACAGCGCCGTTTCCAGTCCCGCCCGCACTTCTCCCGCGCGCTGGTATCGACGGGCCGGCTCCTTCTCGAGGCATTTCATGACGACGCCGCCGAGCGCGGCCGGCACGCCCACAGGCAGCGCGGGTGTGGGATCGCGCAGGATCGCCGAGGACACTTCGAACGACGTCGATCCCTCGAACGGCCGGTGGCCCGTCATCAGTTCGTACAGGACGATGCCGAGCGCCCAGATGTCGGCGCGGCCGTCGGGGACGCCGCCCTGGAGAAGTTCCGGGGCCAGATAGGACAAGGTGCCGGCCGTCGTGAGGGCGTCTGCGTCCAACGTCGCGGCGGACCGCGTCTCGTCGGCGCTCACGGCCAACGTTCGCGCCGCGACCCCGAAGTCGAGGATCTTCGCGTCCCCATGCGGCGTGACCATGATGTTCGACGGTTTTAGATCGCGATGGACGACGCCGCGCTCGTGGGCGTGCTCGAGCGCGTCGGCGAGCTGCACGCCGAGGCGGAGCACGCGGGGGAGCGCCGACGGATCGCGGCCGAGGTCGGCCGTCAGCAGCCGGCCGTGGACCAGTTCCATCGCGATGTAGACCTGTCCGTCGGCTTCTCCCACGTCGTAGATGGCGCAGATGTTCGGATGATTCAGCGCGGATGCGGTTCTGGCCTCCTGCAACAGTCTGCGGCGCGCGCTGTCGTCGCCGAGGGCCGAGGCCGGAAGGACCTTGAGCGCGACTTCGCGGTCGAGCCGGGAGTCGCGCGCGCGGAACACGACCCCCATCGCGCCCGCGCCGATCTGTTCCAGCACGCGATACGGTCCCAGTGCGTGCCCAATCATCAGGGTGAGGCGATGGTAAGGGGCGGGGAGGGTTCGGTCAACCGCAGGAGGCGTGCCTATCTGCGTCGCTTTTCCAGCGCCTGAATCCTTCGCTCGCGGTTGTCGAGGCGGGCGTCGGTCCCTTCGAGCCTGAGGCTCACCACACTGGACAACCGCAGTCGGAGGCGTAGATTAGGACTGTACGCGGAGGATCCCATGCCTGTCTACGAGTTCCACTGCCGCGACTGCCAGAAGACGTTCGAGCTTGCGCAATCCGTCGCCGATCACGAGACCGCCTCCGTCCACTGCCCGCACTGCAAGGGCACCAATGTGGATCGGCTCGTGAGCCACGTGCACGCGATCACATCGAAAAAAAGCTGAAACGCTGAAGTCCAGGGGAGGGGCCATGAAGATTACGGCCTTCTCGTTCGGATCGATTGAGATCGACGGCGTCCCCTACGAGCACGATGTGGTGATCGATCGCGGTCAGGTCCACAAGCGGAAGAAGGGAGCCTCCAGGAAGTTTCGAGAGGCGTTCGGGCATACCCCGCTGTCGCTCGAGGAAGAGATCCCGTGGAAGTGCCGCCGGCTGGTCGTCGGCACCGGCGCGCGCGGCGCGCTGCCGGTGAGGGGCGAGCTCCAGCGCGAAGCGCGGCGCCGGAAGGTCGAGCTGATGGCCCTGCCGACGCCCGAGGCGATCGGCGTGCTGAACAAGGGCATGAAGCACACGAACGCGGTGCTGCACGTCACCTGCTGATCTGGTCATGGATCCGTCGACCAGGCGTCCGTCCGATGACGGCGCTGCCCGTCTTGCGCGAGTAAGCGGCGTAGCGAAGACTACGTCGGGGACGTCCTTGACTTTTGTGCACAGTGTGCACAGACTTGAAGACATGAGCACGGCCTACGTGTCCGGGCGGGTGCCTGCGCGTTACGAGCGATTGGTGACCAAACAGGCGCGTGCCGCCAGGACGTCAAAGAGCGATCTTGTCGCACGATACGTCATCGAAAAGAGCCTCGAAACCGAGTTTCCGGGGATCTCCTTTCGCGATTCCCTTTCAGGGCGCGAAGCGTACCTGACCGGTCATCGCGTTGCTGTGTGGGAAGTCCTCGCCGTGCACGATGAAACCAAATCAGTAGACAAGACGGCGGACCATTTCCGCTGGCCGCGCGTGCTCGTCAAGCGAGCCATGGCTTATGCCAGGGCCTTCCCCGAGGAGATCAGCAGAGCGCGTGACGGAGAAGCCGCCACGGCACCGGTTGCTGGCTGACGAGAACACGTCTCATCGATTCGTATCAGCCTGCCGGCGGCTGGTCCAGGGATTTCCGATTATTCACTTCGCAAGGTGGCAGAATGGGTCATGGCTGGGGCTCGACGATGCCGCGCTGTTGATCGCCTGCGCGGAGGCGGGCCTGGTGCTCGTCGCGTTTGACCGGGCGACGCTCCCCTGGCATGCGGGGCAGGTGCTCCGCTCGGGCGAGAGTCACGGCGGACTGATACTGTTCCGCCGCACCGTTCGTTCCATCAACTACGGTCAGCAGGCGCGGCTGCTGACAGAGTTCTGGACTCATGAAGGTCACGTCTGGGACTGGCTTGATCGGATCGTCTACCTGCCAAAGTCACCGTAAGCACGCGAAAGCCTGAGCCCCTGTCGCCTTCCGTCAGCCGCGTGGGAAGAGGGACTCGACCGGCGCATGCACCTGCGGCGGGACCGGGGATCGGATCGGAAAGGGCCTCGTTGCGTCCGCGCGAGCTCGTACTCTCCGGGCGCCAGCGTGTCAATCTCGAGCCGTTCCTCGCCGGGGCTCGTGACCGTGGCGGGGACGTCAGGCGATGATGTGGCTGGATTGAAGCCATGAAATACCTGATCGTCATCGAGCAGACCCGGACCGGCTTCTCCGCGTATTCACCTGATCTTCCTGGTTGCATCGCCACTGGTGGCACGCGCGACGAAGTCGAGCGAGAAATGAAGGCGGCTATTGTGTTTCACCTGGATGGCCTCAAGGCCGAGGGCCTGGCTGTCCCGCAGCCGCGCAGTTCGTCGTCCTAGGTCGAGATCCCCGTCTAGCCTGGCCGCTTGATCCGTATTTTGCGTTCGGTTGCCACCACGAGACAGCGTGCCCATTTCTCGACACGTTCGTTCCTGAATAGACTATCGATCCGCTCGAAGAGCGCGGTGCGCCCAGGCCGTGCCAGGCGCACGAGCAGCAGGCCATGGTGAGTACCTGGCGTGTAGCGGCGGGCGTCGGAGAAATCGAGATCCTGGGTAATCAGGAAGCGCCCGGCGCCTGGGAGGCAGTCCACACAACAGAATCGTCCCGCCCGGCCAAAAGCTCAGACGCGACGGTATCAACGTCATGGCCAAGAGCGTTCAGCGTAAGAACCAGACTGGCCGGCAGATTCTCGTCGAGCTTGATTCTCACCGTTTGACGTGGATCTCGGTCAGCGGCAGATCCTCTTGCGCGGACGCCGCAGCAAAGGCGATCGCTGCTCTGACATCATCTTCGGAGAGGGTGGGGAAGTCCTCAAGGATCTGAGAGATCGTCGCGCCTTCCGCCAGGCTCGCCAGCACGGTTCTCAAGGTGACCCGTGTGCCTTTCAGTACGGCTTCACCGCCGGCAACGTGGGGATCTCGCACGATCCGCTCCTGGTAGTTCATGATGACTTCATTGTAGTCTCAGTTGCGGGTTCTCGTTATCTCCCTGGCGGAGCCTTCACATCGTCCATTGCGAGACTCATGCCGCGCCGGCCTCCGCTTGGCTTCGGCCAGGCTCGCCGAAGCGACCCAGAAGTCCCAGGTCGCGAAGGCGGCCGAAACGCGCCGAAATTCACGTTGACGCTCGCCTGATGTTGCAGATTCTGCAACGGTGCGAGGCGCGAGCGCGATAGTTTTTTGCCCGATCTCGAGCGACGAACCGGACGACCGGATCGGCGATGCTCCGATGGTTCGAAAGCCCCATGGCCCGAGAGCCCGATCATTTATCCCGATACTTCGATCTGAGATGACCCGATGACATCGCCCGATGGCCCGATCGACCATGGCCCGATCTCATCGGGTCATCGTCGCCTCTGCGTCAGCGTCGACGGCAGAGCATCGAGAGTCCGATAGGTCATCGTCACTGATCCGACCCGAACCTGGGCGCCCTCCTCCAGCGCGACCGGATTCTTGACCTTCCGACCGTCCACCGACGTGCCGTTCTTGCTGTCCAGGTCCTCGATCGTCGCCTGTCCGTTCGTTACGACGATCCTCGCATGCCGGCGCGAGACGGTGCTGGAATCGATGCAGACATCGCAGTCGCGATCGCGGCCCACGATGTTCGAGCCCTCGGCGAGCGGCCACTCGCTCCGGCGAGAGACGAGGCGGGGACCCCTCGACTCGCGTCGCTCGCTCCCCTTCGACTCGCTACGCTCGCTCAGGGCAGGCAGGGCGGAGCGGGCGTCGCCGTGAAATGCGTAGCCGTAGCGCGGAACGGTTCGGATGTACCGAGGCGTCCGCGGATCGTCGTCCAGCGCGGCCCGAATTTCGGCGACGACGTTGTGAAGGCTCGCGTCGGAGACGAACGTTCCCGGCCACAGACGCTCGAGCAGCTCCGTTTTCGACACCGCCTCCGGCCGCCGATCGAGAAGCAGCTCCAGAAGCTGAAACGCCTTCGGCGACAGCGGCGTCGCGCTGCCATGCCGAAGGAGCAGGCGCCGGCCGGGGTCCAGCTCGAAGTCTCCGAAGAGGAGGCGTGCGGATCTGCGTTTATCTGCGTCCATCTGCGGCTGTCCGCTAGAATTGCAAAATGCTCCCTGCAGTCCTGCTGGGTGTAAGTCTGACCCAAGACTCCCCCCGCTTTCATTCACTTGGACAATCCAGGGTCTTCAGGATCCGCAGGGTTTGACACTCATCACGGTCACGCCGACACCGCTCGGATTGGTGAGCGGATTAGACGTGAAAACAATCACGATCAAGCCAGTGCCCACCCGCGACGATCCGAACCCGCGCTCGATCCAGCCAGTCAAAACCGAGCCGACGCCCAGGTGGGGCCTGCAAGCGTGGTTCAACCCGCCAGGACGGCGCTTTGGGCTGATCGTGACCTTTCGGGACGGGGCCACTCACAACATAGACCCTTGGGCACCGCCTCCCAGCGGCCCCGCCCAAGATGTACCAACGCGAGCTGTACCTGCGAACCGCACCCCAGGGGAAGTGGGCGAGCCATTGGCCTGGCGAAGACGGTCGCTCAGCAACGCGGCCTTAACCCGCCACCCGGATTCTCAACGCGGTGTCGGACACTCCCAAAATGGAGATATCCGCGAAATCCGTGGCCCAAAAAGATATCCGTGAAATGCGTGGCTAAGAAAGAGTATCCGTGGAATCCGTGGTCATTAATTAGAGTTTCCTGAGCGCTCCGTTAGGACATCTATCAACGGGCGCCTGTATTCTGCCAGAAGGAGTCAGCTATGTTCCCCGCGCCACTGCTCTCGCTTCTGGCAGGCCTTCCGCTTCTGTTGGTGGTAGCCCCGCTCGGCCTCGGCTACGGCCAGCGCGCGTCCTCTGATTCTGCGGCTCTCGGCAGCAAGACCTGGGTCGGCCACTATCGCGAGGTCGAGGAGTATCTGCGGACGGCGGAATGCGTCGCGTTGGAAGACATCGGCCCCAAGGGTCCGCAGGGTCTCCCGGCTCTGAGGCGCTGCGTGCTGCGGCCCGGAGGACCCGTCGCCCGCATGGCCTGGAAATCGCCGCCCCCAGGCGGGTACCGCGGCTTTCGGGAGAGCTACAAAACCGAGATCGCGGCGTACGAGCTCGACAAGCTGCTGAGAATGGACATGGTGCCCCCCTCGGTCGAGCGGGAGCTGCAGGGCCACACCGGCTCCGCCGTCCAGTGGGTGGAGGACATCGTCACCCTCAAGGCCGGGACATCCGGCGCGGCCGACCCCGCCCGCTGGGAAAAGGAGCTCGCGCGGATGGCCATGTTCGACGCCCTCATTGGCAACAGGGACAGGAACCTGGCGAACACGCTTCGCGATCCCCTGTGGAACGTCGTTTTGATCGACCATTCACGAGCGTTCGGAACCGACGCGGTGCCCCTGCCGGATCTGAGCCAGATCGACAAGGAGCTCTGGGCCAGGATTGAAGGGCTGACCCGCGCGCAGCTCGACGCCGCGCTTGGCGCCTGGCTGGACAAAGAGCAGATTAGCGCGATCCTGGACCGCCGCGAGAGAATGAGGGCCGCGATCGGCCGGCGCCCGTAATGTGGCGCGGCCCTTCCGCCTTCGCGTGAAGCTTCGGCGGGACCGCCGTAGCCTTGGCGGAGGCGGTTAGGGCCGCCCTCTACGTAGCGCAGCCCTTCAGGGCTGCTTCTGGCTCAAATGCACCCGGCCCGCGTCGTAATGACGGCGAAAACGATCTCGCACTACGAGATCCTGGAGACGCTCGGCGAAGGCGGGATGGGGACCGTCTATCGCGCCGTCGATACGCGCCTCCGCAGGCCGGTCGCCCTCAAACTGCTCCGGCGCGAGGGCACGGCCAGCGCCGAGAGCCGGAAGCGTTTCGTCCAGGAGGCGCGCGCCGCCTCTGCGTTGAACCACCCGCACATCATCACCATCTACGACATCGGCGAGGAACGCGGGGCTGACTTCATCGCGATGGAGTACGTGGCCGGTCCGTCGCTGGCCGATGTCATTGGACGCGGCCGGCTCGGCATTGGCGACGCGCTGAAGTACGCGGTCCAGATCGCGGACGCGCTGGCGGCTGCGCATGCCGCCGGGATCGTCCACCGCGATCTCAAGCCGGGAAATGTTGTGGTCGGCGACAAGGGATCGATCAAGGTGCTCGACTTCGGTCTCGCGAAGCTGACCGAGTCTAGTCGATTCGAGCCGAGAGACGGGCACGTTTCGACGGCGACCGAGTCGGCCGACGCGCGTCTGCAGACCGAGGAGGGCACGATTCTCGGCACGGCCGCGTACATGTCGCCTGAGCAGGCGGAGGGGAAGCCGACTGAGATTGACGCGCGGTTGGACGTGTTCTCGTTCGGCGTGGTGCTCTACGAGATGGTCACCGGCCGCCGCGCGTTCCGCGGCGACTCGAAGATGTCCACGCTGGCAGCGATCCTCACGAAGGAGCCGGAGCCGCCGACCAATATCGTTCCGGGATTGCCGCGCGATCTCGAGAAGGTCATCGTCCGCTGTCTGCGAAAGAGTCCCGAGCGGCGCTGGCAGTCGATGGCGGACCTCAAGGTCGCGCTGGAGGAGCTGCGCGAAGAGTACGAGTCCGGCGCTCTCGCAGCGCCTGCCCCGTCGATTCCGGCCGGCCGCTGGCGGCGGCCGTCATGGTTAGGGCTCGAGGCCAGCGCGATCCTGATCGCCGTCGTCGCGGTTGTGGCGGTCGGCCTCTGGCGACGATGGCAGACGCCGGAGAGCGGCGGCCCGCGGCCATCTCTCGTGCGGCTCACGTCCGACGTCGGCTGGACCGACCATCCGGCCATCTCGCGCGACGGAAAGCTGCTGGCCTTCGCGTCGGATCGCGGCGGCGAGGGCAGCCTCGACATCTGGGTGCAGCAGATTCCGGACGGCTCGCCGGTCAGGCTGACGCGCGACGCGGGGGACGACATCGATCCGTCGTTCTCCGCGGACGGAAGCCGGATTGCGTTTCACTCGAGCCGGGTTGGTGGAGGCGTCTACGTCATCCCGACGCTCGGAGGCGAGGAGCGGCTGCTCGCGAAGGGCGCGTATTCTCCGCGGTTCTCTCCTGACGGCGCGTGGATCGCGTACGGAGTCGCGGAGTCGCCCGGCAACCGCATCGACGTCGCTCCGGCGGCGGGTGGGCCGTCCAGGACGATGACGGCCGGTTTCTATCTCGCGCAGGCGCCGGTGTGGTCGGCCGACGGCCGGCATCTTCTCTTCTGGGGCCAGCGCGACCGCGACGCCGGGCCCGAGGGGAACGTCGACTGGTACGTCGTGACGATGTCGGTGGTGATGATGGAGGGGCCGGCCTTCAGGCCGGCCCCCGAGTCAGACCGTGTCGTCCGCACTGATGCGCGGTCCGTGCTTCTTCGAGAGGGCTTTCAGGGGTTTCACGGGCTGCCCGTCCCCGATGCGTGGGTGGGCGCGGGCAGCCGCATCATCTTTCATGGGCACGTCGGCGATTCCTGGAACATGTGGCAGGTGCCGCTCTCTCCGGGCGTGTGGCGCTTGAGCGGGCCGCCCGAGCGCGCGACGTTCGGGACGACGGACGAAGCGGCGGCGTCGGCGACCGCGGATGGGCGCATGGTGTTCATCAGCCGGACGATGGGCGCTGATGTGTGGAGCTTGCCGATCGACGCCGACCGCGGCCGGGTGCAGGGGGCGCTGAAGCGGGTGACCGAGGATGCCGCCGACGATTACGATCCGACGCTCTCGGCCGACGGCGCGACGCTGGTCTATCGATCGCGGCGAGCGGGCCAGTTCGACGTCGTCTTGCGGAACCTCGGGACCGGCGCCGAGACGATGCTGACGCACACGCCGGCCGACGAGTATCCGGCGGTCAGCCGCGACGGGACCAAGGTCGCGTACTCGTTCCGCCAGAACGGCCGGATGCCCGTCTTCGTCGTCGCGGCCGGCGGCGGCGCGCCGCAGCAGGTCTGCGACGACTGTGGCGAGGTCGAGCAATGGTCGCCAGACGGCGGCGGGATCCTGTACGTTACGGCGGACGATCCGTCAGGCGTTGGCTTCTTGGAAGTCGGTGGCTCACCGAACCATCGATGGCTGAAGCACACGCGCTATGGCATCTACAACCCGCGCTTTTCTCCTGACGGCGGCTGGGTCGCGTTCAATGCCCGGCCGGATCGGCTGGCGCCCGCGCGAGTGTTCGTCGCGAGGGTTGAGGATTCTGTTGTCGCCGCCGAATCAGACTGGGTTGCGGTCACCGACGATGGCGATGCACCGGGCTGGTCGCCGTCCTCAGCCCTCCTTTATTTCTGGTCCGATCGCGACGGCTCGCCGTGCCTCTGGGCGCAGCGTCTCGATCCTGCGTCCAAACGACCGTCGGGGCCGGCAGTGAATATCCAGCATTTCCACAGCCGCGGTCTTTCGTGGCGGAACCTGTACCTGGGCGCGCCGGATCTCGCGGTGGTGCGGGACAGGATTGTGTTCAATTTGGGGGAACACACGGGCAACGTGTGGATGACGGAGCTGCCGAGGGCCCGATAGCCTCGATCGGGCCATGGGTGATCGGGTGATCGCGCCATGTCATCAGGTCATCTGGGGATCCGGATATCGAGGTAAGTGATCGCGATATCCGGATATCCCGATGTCGCGGTATCAGGATATCCAGGTATCTCGATATCGCCGACAACCGATATCACGATAGAGCGATGACACAGATGGCCCATCACTTAATGGATAACCAGATCCCCCGATGGTCCGATGACATGGCCCGATCGCGCGATCACCCATGGCTCGATTTCGTCGTCGCTCAACCCGGCCACTCTCCGTCAGGGCCGATCGAGTCGAAAGTCGTGGTCACTACGCGAGCAGGAGAACTGGCGATTCCTGACTCCCAAGCCGTCGCCGCCGGAATACAGCGCAAACTCGCCGTCCAGCGTGCCCGTCACCGCGGTGCCAGCCCGCTCGCCGCGCGCCGTGCCGGCGATCGCCAGCATGCGCGACGGCCCCAACGTCTCGACGAGCGAGTAATACCTGATCCCGTAAGTGGCGTAGTAGAAGTCGTCGAACGGCAGGAAAACCGTCAGACGCCGGTCGATGACCAGGCCATCCAACTTTAGATCGGCGGCGTTGGGGAACGTCGGCGACTTCAGTTCGATCCGCAGAAAGGTCCCGTTCTGCACGACCGTCGCGCTGTACGAACGCGCTGCGGCGTCATCGGGAACAGGGGGCACGCATCCCTTCGACGCGCTCAGCGTCAGGCGCCAGGTTCCATTGAGGTCGGTTGGCGCGACCGACGGCCGCATGACGAGATCGGCCGTCGTGTTTCCATTGACCATGATCGTCTGGCGCTGGTTGTCGAAGCCTTCCAGGCGCGCTTCGATCTGCACCTCGCCGGCCAGACCGTACAGCGCGTAGGACCCGCTGGACCCGGTGGTCGCGGTCAGCCCCGCGCCCGTTCCAGCCACGGCTTCGACTCGAGCACCGGGCAGGCCGCCGCCCGACTCGGTCACACGTCCGGTGACCCGATACGTCCCGTTCTCGAGAACCATGACATACACATGCGTCGACCGGTTCGAGTAACGACCGGTCAGCGCGACCTCGCCCCGGGATGTTCCTTGCACGGTCCCCCCAGGGCCGGCGGTCAGGATGGACGTATTGCTGGACGACCACGCCGCCTGCGCCGAGACGTCACCCGTCGTGCCGTCCTCGAAGGTCGCGATCAGACGATACTGCGCCGACGCCCCGGGGGCGACCGTCGCAGGACCTTCGATGCGCACGGCGGTCGCCACGCGAGGAACCGGCGGTGGCGGAGGCGGAGGCGAAGGGGCGCTCGGAGGCCGGTCGTCGCCGCACGCGACGAGGATGGCCCCTCCGACGAGCGCTGCCAACGTACGGTAACTCCTTACCATGGGCTGCTCCTTCATCGCGAGTTTTCGTCATCTCGGCCGGGCCTTCCGTGCCGCCGCCGGACAAGATGGTTGTATTCACCGATGTGATCTTTGGGATCCGGCAGAGGCCGGCCGACCTCGTTCAGCGGCGTGCGCGGCGCTCCGACGTAGCCGAGCGCCGCGAGACGCTCGATCGTCTCGGGCGCCGGCCCGACGGAATCGCGGGCGTCGTGCCGGGACACGTACTGGCGCGTCAGCGCTGACAGTCGGCGGGACATCAACGCGGCGATCGCCGACCGTTCCGCGTAGAGGTTGTGCCGCTCGGCCGGATCGATCTCGAGGTCGTACAGCTCCGGCCGCGGCGCCTCGATCAGCTTGAAGCGTCCGTCTCGAAGCGATCGGAGCGGGCTCCAGCCGAATCGCGTGGGATACAGAGATTCCGAATAGGCCTCGAGGTCGAGCGACCCCGCCGCGCCCGTCATGGCGGCGACCAGACTCACGCCGTCGGAAGCGGCCGGCGGCGCGCCCGCCAGCTCCAGGACCGTCGGCATGACGTCGACGAGCCTGGTCACCTCGGGCACGCGGCGCGCTGGCACGCCAGCCACGCGAACGATGAGCGGGACGCGGATGACGTTCTGATAAAGGAAGATGCCGTGCCCGCGCTCTCCGTGCTCGTTCAACGACTCGCCGTGATCGCCCGCCACGATCACGGCCGTGCGATCGAGCAGGCGGCGGCGGTCCAGCACGTCCAGCAGTCGCCCGAGCTGAGCGTCGGCGAACGCGATCTCGCCGGCATACGGATCGTCTCCATAAGCGGTGCGAAAGGGCTCGGGAGGATCGTATGGGGCGTGTGGATCGTAGAGGTGGACCCAGAGGAAGAACGGAGCGTCGCGCCGGCCTTCGAGCCAGGCTATCGCTTGATCCACGACGTGATCCGCCGGCCGCTGGAGTCCTCGTCCTGTTGCCGGCCGACCTTTCGTGATCCCGTCGTCGTAGACGTCGAAGCCGGCTTCGAGGCCGCGCCCGGCGCTCAGCACCACGGAACCGACAAAGGCGGCCGTCTCGAAGCCGCGGCGCTGCAGGACCTCCGCGAGGGTCTGGTGGTCCGCCGCCAGCGACGCGCCGGCATTGTCACGCACCCCGTGACGGGGGGGCAGCAACCCGGTGAAGAGGCTGCAGTGAGCGGGCAGGGTGAGCGGCGCCACGCTCATCGCCTGCTCGAACACCACGCCGTCTGCCGCCAGGCGATCGAGGTTGGGCGTCCAGACCGGGCCGGCGCCGTACGCCGACAGATAGTCGGCCCGCGTGGTGTCCAGCGTGACGATCAGGATGCCGAGCGGACTGGGCGGCTGCTCCGGGGAGGCACAGCTTCCCAACATCACTGAGAGGATCCACGCCGGCAGCGTGAGTCGGCGATGCATCGCTCAAACATGAACGCTGCGCTGTGGCGTTCTCATCGAACACACACGACGTCGTCGTATGTGACGTCGTCTCCATCGGCGGCGGCCTCTGAGATTCGGATCCGCACGATCGGGCGTCCGGTTGACACGACGCCCAGAAACCTCATTGGAAACCGGGATTCGTGGATCAGTTCGTCGGAGGCGAGGAATTGGACGATTTCATCAGGCAAGCTCGTGCCGTTGTCGATGATCGAGAATCCAGCTGCCGAGCATCCTGGCTGAAACGTCACTGTCAGGTCATCGTCTTCGACAAATGGCGCCTCAACCTGGGGGTCGAGCGGATCGAACGGAAATCGACCGACGGATAGCGAGTTGCTCGAATTCCAGAAAAGACCGCCCGGAGCTACGAACAACGAGACGCCATTGGGGCTGGCGAACACGAACCCGCTGCGGACATAGCGCTGTCCGTCGAACGGTCTGCGACCCTGGATCGTATCGGTGACCGGAGCGGCGTCGACGTCATCAAAGTTGATGACGATCGCGGTGCCGAGAGCGGCGATGGCGCTCCCGAACTCACGCTCCCTGTCGGCGAATACCTGAATCGGTCCGGCTGTTGGCGGCGTCGGCTGGGCCGGCGATTGACCGTCCCCGCACGCGAGGAAAAGCAGAGCGCCGGCGACCAGGCCGACGGCATCGTACGCCTGACATCGTTCCACCGAACCCTCCTCCAGTCCCCGAGAAACGGGTGGCGACTGTGATCTGTCGCAGGAGACGGCACTTCGGCGGCGTGCGTCCCAATGGGGTTTCACTTGCGCCATGGGGCCACGAAGCGGCCCCACGCTGGCTTCTACACGAACCCGGGAAAAACGTTACGGGAGGGTCCTATAATGGCGGCCATCGCGGCAGCGATGCCCGGTCACGAATTCGCGACGACCCGGTGGAGTCTCGTGCGGCAGGCGGCTGCGGCAGGTACGGCCGACGGGCGCGCGGCTTTGGCGGGGCTGTGCGAGCGCTACTGGCCGCCGCTGTACGCCTGTGCCCGCCGGCTCGGGTACGCCGCGAGCGACGCGGAGGATCTGACGCAGGGGTTCTTCACGCATCTGCTCGACTCGGATTTTCTGAGCAGGGCCGACGTCGGTCGCGGCCGATTCAGAAGCTATCTCCTGTCCTCGTTCCAGAATTTCGTCGCGAATGTGTGGCGCCGGGATCGTGCTGCCAAGCGCGGCGGTGGACGGCTCGTGTCGCTCGACTACGAAGGCGAGGAACGGCGCGTCGGTGAGCTGACGGATCGCCTCACGCCTGAGGTCGTCTTCGAGCGTCGCTGGGCGATGACCCTGCTGGAGCGGGCGCTGGCGACGGTTGGTGATGAATGGGTGTCATCCGGGCGCGGCGAACTGTTCGTCCGGCTGAAGCCGCTTCTCATTGGAGAAGCGGGCGACGACTACCGCGATCTGACTGCCGAGCTCGGTATGACCGAAGGCGCCCTCAGGACGGCCGTGCACCGTCTGCGTCGTCAGTTTGCGGGAGCGCTTCGGGAACAGATTCTCGAGACCGTTTCAAGCGTCGAGGAAGTTGACGACGAAATCCGGTATCTTCTCAACATCCTATCCCAGGCGCCACTGGTGACATGAGCGTGGATCTCAGCGAGCCCTTGGCGCGACCGCAGCGTCGCCAACGAGCCCGGTCGCTTCCTTCATGATCCGCTCCGTTATGGGAGCGATGGGATCCGGCGGTTGTTGTCGTCTCCAGAGGACCCTGGCCCGGGCCAGCTCGACGCGTGCCCGATCCGACTGCCCGAGGCGGTGGTAGGCCATGGCAATCGTGGCGAGGCCGGCGGCCTCCTCATCGCCCTGCCTTGCGAAGTGCTGCTGCAATGTCTCGATGGCCTTCGCGTAGTTTCCGGTCCGGTACAGGCCGATTCCATAATCCCGCCACAAGCTGTTGTTATAGGGGGCTCGCCGCAGACCTGTCTCGACCGTGTCGAGGATCTCGCGGTAGCGGGCAGGCGACAGATCGGCCTGCGTCAACGGCGTGCTCAAACGGCCGACCACCTGCATTTCGTCGTCGTTGCGGTCCCGAAGAGCCTCGAGTGCGGCTGCTTTGACACGACCGTCAATCGTGCGGTCGCCGTCGATGCGGGCCCTCACGTCATCGGCGAAGACGAGCTCCTCCTGCAGGGCGGCAACCAGCTCCTCTGCGGCGGGGTCGTACCCCGAGCGCGCGTCCAGAATCCAGATGGCGCGCGCGCCGCGCACGTACACCCGCTTCCCGTCGGGATTCACCATCACTCCCAACGTTGGCGCAGGCGTCTCCACATCGACGAGCGACGACGACGAGCGGCCGTCCCAGACGGAGATTGCAGGGCCTGCGTTCGTGAAAATGCGCTCTCCGTCTGGGCTGAAGGTGATGGAGGCGCCGCTTCTCTTCAGGGACGCGACACGGCTTCGGGACGCGACATCCCAGACGACCGTGCGAAGGCTTGCGCTGGCAGCCAGTCGAGCACCGTCCGGGCTGAATGCAACCGCCGAGACCGAATGACCGGGTGGCAGCGGCAGCACGGCCACGAATTGGGTCGTGTGGGCGTCACGGAGTTGGACAGGGTCCGCGCGAGAGGCAAGGCCACTTCCCGATCCAATCGCAATCCAGCGGCCGTCAGGACTGTAGTCGACGGCGCGCACCGGGTCCGGCATCGTGAGCTCTGCCACGGAGCGCCTCGAGGCCACTTCCCAGATTCTGGCTGTTGAGTCCAGTGAACCCGTAATGACCCGTTGGCCGTCAGGGCTCCAGTCGAGCGACGTAATCCGGCCAGAGTGCCCGGAGAATGCGGCCACCTCCCGGCCCGTGGAAAGTTCCCAGATTCGCAGGACACGATCTGCCGATCCCCAGGCCAGACGTTGCCCGTCAGGGGATACTGCGAGCGCCCGCTGCGGCTCGGTCGGGTCGGCCTCGACTGGCCATGCCAGTCTGGTCCTGCCGCTGCGGGTCTCGAGTACTTCGATCGTCCGGCCGTAGGTGATGACCATGCGCGAGCCATCGGGGCTCAGAGCGCTTGCGCTGATGTGTTGCGCGGTCCGGCGCAGTACCGTTCCGCCAAAGGTGCTGACATCCCACACGAGCCCTTCGCCACGGCGGGTGCCGGACACGAGGTACCGGCCGTCCGGACTGAAGGTCACGGACACGACGCCGGCCGGAGTGCTCGGGAGCGAAGCGATCAGGTCTCCTGTCGTCGCGTCCCAGAACCGCACCGCCATCGCGCCGGTGGCGAGAAGCGCACCGTCGGGGCTGAATGCGACGGCGGAGGCCCCCTGAAGGCGTGTGTGCTGGGTTCCCCCGAGCGTACGGTGCAGTCTCCCGGTCGGGACGTCCCAAAGCATGACGGCTTCGGCGGACGCCGACGCGAGCGTCTGCCCATCAGGGCTGAAGTCCATCGCATACAGCGGGCCGGGTTGGCCCTCGAGCGTACCCGCCAGCCGCGCAGTCCGGCTGTCCCATATCCGAATCGTCCCATCGAAGGAAAAAGATGCCAGCCATCGACCATCGGGACTGAAACGAACACTTCGCACGGTATCCCGGTGACCGGCGAGTCTGGCGACTTCGCGACCCGCGGTGAGATCCCAGATGCGGACGGTGCGATCCTCAGATGCCGACGCCGCCCGTCGTCCATCCGGACTGAACGCGGCGCCGACGACTGGAGCCTCGTGGCCTGTGAGCCGGCGCACGACCTCCCGCGCCTGCACGTTCACCAGTCGCAGCTCGTTTCCGGCGTTCCACATCGGGATCGAGAGAATCTGGCCGCCTTCTGCGCTGACCGCGAGCACGTGACCCAGGCCCCAGTACGCGTCGCGCGGTTTCCACGTCGCGGCATCCCATTCGTGAACGGTGAACGCCATCGCCCGGCGGAGCCGCGTGCCGTCCGGACTGAACGCAAACGCAAATCTCTCGGACGGATGGCGCACCTGGCCGAAGTACGAGCCGATGGCATGCGCGTTGAGCCGGGCCTGGCTCGAGTCGGCCTTGTGAAAGAGATAGTGCCATTCCCAACCACGCAGCTCCGCGGGACACTGAAAGAGCCGCTCCCGCGCGGCGGCTGCAGAGGCTTCGCGAAGCAGCGATTCGGCGACGTTCAGGTTCGCGGCGCAGGCCTGGCGCACGGCCTCGCGCTCCTGCCTTTGCGCCACCGCTCGTGCGCCTTCCGCGCGGAAGAACATCGCCATCGTCGTGGCGAGACCCGCGAGGAGGGCGATGAGGACTGCGGCCGCTCCCGCGGCCCATGCGCGATGCCTGCGCGCGAACTTTCCGACGCGATAGCCAACGCTCGGCGGTCGAGCCTCCACGGGCTCGTGTTCCAGGTGGCGCGCCAGGTCGGCTGACAGCTCCGACACCGACGGATAGCGCCGTCGCCGATCCTTCTCGAGCGTTTTGAGCGTGATCCAATCGAGGTCGCCGCGCAGCTCCCGCCGGAGCCCGCCCACGGTTGTCTTCCGGTGCGTCGCGACCTCGCTCGCCGACGCGCCGAGCGTCGTGAACCGCGTGCTGGGCCGGAGCGGCTCCTCCTCGCGAATGATCCTCCGGATCTCGTCATGTCCAGCCTGGCGCAGACGCGCCGGCTCGAATGGCAGTGCGCCCGTCAACAACTCGTAGAGCAGCACGCCGAGCGAATAGACGTCGGTCGTCGTGTCCACGTCGAGCGCGGCCGGGTCCGCCTGCTCCGGGCTCATGTACTCGGGCGTCCCGACGAGCACGCCCAGTTCGGTGAACAACGTGCGTTCGGTCAGCCGCTGCGCCGTCGCCTTTGCGATGCCGAAGTCGATGATCTTCGGCAGCGCCCGGCCGTCCATCTCGACGACCAGGACGTTCGAGGGCTTCAGGTCGCGATGGATGACGCCCTTCTGATGCGCGTGCTGGACGGCGCCGCAGACGTGCATGAAGAGCGCGATGCGATCGCGCGTGCTCAGCGATTGCCGATCGCAGTACGCCGTGATCGGCGACCCCGCGACATACTCCATGACGAAGTAGGGGCGGCCGTCGTCGGTCGACCCGGCGTCGAAGACGCGCGCGATCGATGGATGGTCCATCAGCGCCAGCGCCTGGCGCTCCGCCTCGAACCGGGCGATGACGGCCCGTGTGTCCATCCCCGGCTTGATCACCTTGATGGCGACCTGCCGCCGGATCGGCTCCTGCTGCTCGGCCAGATGGACGACGCCCATCCCCCCTTCGCCCAGAGGTCGCAGCAAACGATACGGTCCGATCCGATCCTCGGCGATCGGCATCAGGCCCAGGGCCAGCAGGCATTGCGGGCAGAGCCCCTCCGGACTGTCCGGTGGCAGCGCGACGTTACAGCGGATGCACACCACTGGGGCCAACGACTCCCCCTTGCTGAACGGCCGGGCGGCCGGCGCGCGCATTGTACTGGCGCTGCTGCGCGCGAGCAGACCCGGAATACCGGGACTCTGCTTGCAGTCTCAGAGTGATCTACCCCGATGACGCACGAACGTTACATCACACTGGACAACCGCAGTTGGAGGCGTAGATTAGGAACGTGCACGCGGTCAGGTCCAGGAAAAGCTAAAACGCTGAAGTTCAGGGGAGAGGGCCATGAAGATCGGCCTTCTCGTATCGGAGTGTTGAACAAGGGCATGAAGCACACGAACGCCGTGCTGCACGTCACCTGCTGAGCTGACCTGTCAGTGGCGCGGGAGAGTCACCCATTTCATTTCGACTCCTCCGGTTCGTCTTCTGCTTCCATGCTCCCCTCGAACGTCTGAAGCAGCTGGATGTAAGGTGCAACGGCTGGAAAGCTCCTCAGCGCGGCCTCGAGTCGGTCGTCGGCGGTGATGGAGCGTGTGTTCAGTCGAACGGCCAGCGCGATGTACATGCAGTCATACACCGTTCGTCCCGTGGCGTTGGCGAGAGCGTGCGCGTCTTCGGCCAACGCCCGGCAGGAGACGGTGTCGACGGCAATCTGCCCCATGTCGGCGACGAGACGCTGGCCCTCTTCAGCGGTCAATTCCCGGCGACGGATCTTCTTCCAGATCGTGTTGGTCGTCTCGGCGAACAGCAGATCGGGCGCCACGTATTCGTGTGGCGCGGCCAGCAGACGCCGGGCCTTATCACTGTGGATCTCCGGCACGAACCACTTCACCACGACGCTGGCGTCGACGACGAAGAGGCTCACCGGGTGTCGCGGTCCTCGCGAATCAGCGCGGTACTGTCCGTGTGCGACGGTCCCTTCAAGCGCTTCAGCCAGCGAGAGGACAGCCGGCGCGTCTCGGCCAGTCGTCTCGCGCTGGCATTGCGGAGCACCTCGTGGATTTCGGCCTGCAGCGAGCGGCCGTGAGCCCTTGCTGCCGCCTTGAGCTCGTTCAACACGTCGTCATCGAGGTTCCTGACGAGGACATTTGCCATTCGACGGCTCCTGCACGACATGGTATCATATTGATACCACTCGCCCCATAGCGCAGGGTCCTCGCCAGCCTCAGCCAGGAGGATTCAGCGCGGATGCGGTCCTCGCTTCTACCTCGCCGCCAACTGCAACCGGCGGCCCTTCGTAGACGCCTTCAGCGCGTCGTTCGCGGCGGCGGTGACCCGGAGCCTCGCTTTCGTAAACACGAAGCGACGACTCGTGACCACTCACGACCTGGGTGGGCACACCGAGCTTCTTACTTAATGCGGCGAGCGGCTCCTCCAGGAACGGTGGGAACTCTCCATGCTCGCGGGCGCGCCGCAGAATGGCCAGCAACCTGTCGAAGTGCGCACGCGACAGCGCAAGAATCCGCTGAAATCGCGCGTCCTGCGCCAACGGTGCGAACTCCGCGCGCATCCGAAGAAAATCGTACGGCACCCGTCCCGCTCGTGCGCGCGCTTCCATCGCCGCCAGCACATCGTCTTTGCGGCCGTGCTCGATCAACCAGAGGTAGATCGACGGATATTCGTTCATGTACGAAGCACCCAGATTTGCACGGGCCAGACGGTCCAACGCCTCCGCCTTCGCGGCGGGATTCCCCCTGCGGAGCGTCACGCCATCCTCGATCGTCGAGACGAGCAGTGGTTCCATGCGCCCTTCCTTGACGTGCTGTTTCAGACGAGGAACCAATGCCGCCGCGTCGTCCGTGCGGCCCATCTCGATCAGGACGAGCGCCTTCCGGGCGAGGCCGAACGTCATGTCCGGCTCCAGCCGGAGGATGGCATCTGACCGGGCAAGTGCCTCGTCCAGTCGACCGAGATACGTCAGGGCCTCGGCCGCGTTCAGCGTGGGATACAGGTAAAGAGGATCGAGGCGCGAGCTCTCCTCCATAGTTACGAAGGCGAGCTCGGATGAGATCGTGAAGATCGCATGTCCGAGGCTGTTCACCGCAAAGGGATCGTTGGGACCCCGTACCGTCGCGCGCAGCGCCGCGGTGAGCCCGCGATCCAGGTTCGGATTCGGTCCAAACCCCTCGCTGAACGCCACGAGCGCCCACGCGCGGCTGTTCGCCTCGTCGATCTCGAGCGCCCGCCTGCTCCAGCGCTGCGTCTCCGGCGCCACTTCCTCGAGTGGTGCGCCCGCCTCCAG
>JBOGJB010000603.1:0-9667 GCA_050745085.1 Vicinamibacterales bacterium | reverse complement strand
GTGGAGGCGGTCGCCGCAGCTCTACGTCCGCCGCGCGTCCGCGGTCAGCCTGATTGGACTGGCGCGGCGCGGGCGTCCCCGCGCGTTTCAGGTCGCGCAGCGCGGTTCGGGCGGCGGCCGCGGGCGGCACGGGTGGACTCGTCGTCATGCCAGCTTCCTCAGGATGAAGCACTTCAGGTAATAGGTTTCCGGAACGCCGATGAGCACCGGGTGGTCGCGCCCCTGCATCCGTTTCTCGACGACGACGACCGAGGCGCGGGCATCGATGGCCGCCTCCCAGACGATTTCCCCGAACGCTGCCTCGTCCAGGTTGTACGAACAGCTGCAGGTGACGAGGTAGCCGCCGGGCCTCAGCACCTTGAGCGCCCGCAGGTTGATCTCTTTGTACCCGGCGCGCGCGCGCTCGACGGCGTTCTTGCTCTTCGCGAAGGCGGGCGGGTCGAGGACGATAGTGTCGAACCGCTCGTCGGCGCGGTCCATCTCGTGCAGCTCGTCGAAGACGTTGACCGCTTTCGCGCGCACGTTCGTCAGGCCGTTGCGGGATGCGTTTGCCTCGATCCGCGCGACGGCGTCCGCCGAGATGTCCAGTGCCAGCACGTCCTCGCACCGCGGCGCGAGGGTGAGGGCGAAGCCGCCGTGATAGCTGAAGCAGTCGAGCGCCCGTCCGCGCGCGCGGGCCGCCGCGGCGGCCCGGTTTTCGCGCTGGTCCAGAAAGAGCCCGGTCTTCTGACCGTGCCAGGGATCGATTTCGTACTCGATCGCGCCTTCTCGGATCGTCAGCCGTTCGGGCACGTCACCGTGGACGAGCTCGACCTTCTGCTCGAGGCCCTCCAGTTGCCGGACGCGAGGATCGTTGCGCGCGAGAACGCCGGCCGGCTCGAGGATGTCCACGAGCATCGCGACAAGGTCGGGCAGCAGCCGATCCGTCCCCTGCGACAGCGTCTGGACGACCAGATAGTCGCCGTAACGATCGACGACGAGCGACGGCAGCAGGTCGGCCTCGCCGTGCACGAGTCGATACGCGGTCGCGTCAATCCCGAGCGTCGCGCGATACGCGACCGCCGCCTGGAGCCGCGCGCGCCAGAGATCGGCGCCGGCCGGCTCGTCGCCTCGCGTTAGCACGCGGATCGCGATCTCGGATCGATCGCTGTACAACGCGTGCCCGATCCGCCGCCCGCGCGCTCCAAGCAGACGCACGGTCTCGCCCGCCCCCGCGCGCACGTCCACGACGTCTCGGCGGTACACCCACGGATGCCCCGCGCGGATGCGCTCTTCGCCGCGATGAGAGATGACGACGGTGGGTTCCAACGTAGAGTCCGGCTTCAGCCGGACCATAGTACAATCGCCGCGATGCGCATCGCTATCGGCGCGGATCATGCCGGCTTCACGCTGAAGGAGCAC
The DNA here is from genome assembly GCA_050745085.1 of Vicinamibacterales bacterium. Classification (GTDB taxonomy): domain Bacteria; phylum Acidobacteriota; class Vicinamibacteria; order Vicinamibacterales; family 2-12-FULL-66-21; genus DATAEE01. The sequence continues at coordinate 8,266 of JBOGJB010000603.1, read as the reverse complement.
CTGAAGAAGACGTTGAGCCGCCTCGGTCATCAGGCCGAGGACCTCGGCACTCACTCCGATGCGCCGGTCGACTACCCACCCATCTGCGCCGAGGTCGGCCGGATGGTCGCCGACGGGCGGGTGGATCGCGGCGTGCTCGTCGGCGGCAGCGGCCAGGGGGAACAGATCGCGGCGAACAAGGTTGCGGGCGTCCGCGCGGCGCTCTGCAACGATCTCTTCACCGCGCGCCTGTCGCGCCTGCACAACGACGCGAACGTCCTCTCGATGGGCGGCCGCATCGTCGCGCCTGGGCTCGCTGACGAGATCCTCTCGGTCTGGCTCGAGACGGCATTCGAGGGCGGACGGCATCAGCGGCGCATCGATCAGATCAGGGAGCTCGAGGCAAGTACAAGTACGAAGGCTGAAGTACGAAGGCAGAAGTAAGGCGATATGGCTATCGATACGTTATCCACCCGGGCGCGCGCGCTGAAGGACACCGATCCGGAGGTCGCGCAGGCGATCCGGAACGAAGTGCATCGGCAGAACAGCGGGCTCGAGTTGATCGCGTCCGAGAACTTCGTCAGCCGCGCGGTGCTTGAGGCGGCGGGGTCGGTCCTGACGAACAAATACGCCGAGGGATATCCGGGCCGGCGCTACTACGGCGGCTGCGAGTTCGTCGACGTCGCGGAGTCGCTCGCGATCGCGCGGGCGAAGGAGCTGTTCGGCGCCGAGCACGCGAACGTGCAGCCGCACTCGGGCGCGCAGGCGAACATGGCGGTCTACCTGACGCTCGTCAAGCCGGGCGAGACCGTCCTCGGCATGAACCTCGCCCACGGCGGCCACCTCACGCACGGCCACCCGCTCAACTTCTCCGGAAAGCTCTACACGATCGTCCCGTACGGCGTGCGCAAAGAGGACGAGCGGATCGACTACGAGGAGCTGGGACGGCTCGCCCGGGAGCACAAGCCGAAGATGATCATGGTCGGCGCCAGCGCGTACCCGCGCGTGATCGATTTCCCGGAGATTCGCACGATCGGAGAGGAGGTCGGCGCGACGGTCGTAACCGACATGGCGCACATCGCCGGGCTGGTCGCCGCAGGCGTCCACCCGAGCCCGGTCCCCTACTCCGACTTCGTGACGACCACCACGCACAAGACGCTGCGCGGACCCCGCGGAGGGCTGGTGCTCAGCCGGGCGGCGTTCGCGAAGGAGCTGGACAAGGCGCTCTTCCCGGGCGTCCAGGGCGGGCCGCTCATGCACATCATCGCCGCCAAGGCGGTCTGCCTCAAGGAAGCGATGGAGCCGGCGTTCGCCGACTACCAGCGACAGATCGTCGCCAACGCGAAGCGGCTCGCCGCCGGACTGGCGGCGGCCGGCTTCCGCCTCGTCAGCGGCGGGACGGACACGCATCTGATGCTCGTCGACGTGTTCTCGAAGGGCATCACCGGCAAGGGAGCCGAGGCGGCGCTCGGCAAGGCCGGCATCACGGTCAACAAGAACGCGATCCCGTTCGACCAGAACCCGCCGATGGTCGCGAGCGGGATCCGCGTCGGAACGCCGGCGGTGACGACGCGCGGTATGCGCGAGCCGGAGATGGATCAGATCGCCGGCTTTATCGCGCGCGTGCTCGCGACGCCGGAGGACGAGCGCGCGATCGCTGCCGTCCGCGCGGAGGTCGAGGCGCTGTGCCGGATGTTCCCGCTGTACCCGGAGTAGCGGCCGTCGACGCCCTGTTCGCGCCGGGCGGCAGGCTCGCGGCCGCCCTGGACGACTTCGAGCCGCGCGCGTCCCAGCGCGACATGGCCGCCGCGGTCGCGGGCGTGATCGCCGACGGCGGCGTGCTCGTTGCCGAGGCCGGAACCGGGATCGGCAAGACGCTCGCGTATCTCATCCCCGCGATCCTGAGCCGCAAGCGCGTCATCGTCTCGACCGGGACGAAGAACCTCCAGGAACAGATCTTCTTCAAGGACCTGCCGGTCCTGCGCGAGGCGCTCGGCGTCCCGTTCAAGGCCGTGTGCATGAAGGGGCGTGGGAACTATCTCTGCCTGCACCGGTTCGACGAGTTCCGCGCGAACCCCACGTTCAAGCTGCTCGACGAGCGCGATCACCTCCGGGTGATCGACGAGTGGGCTCAGCGGACCGAGACGGGTGATCGCGCGGAGCTGGACGATCTGCCCGACGACCTGTCGTTCTGGAGCGATCTGTCGGCGACGAGCGAGCACTGCCTCGGCAGCGGCTGCCCACGCTACCAGGACTGCTACGTCACGCGGCTCCGCCAGCAGGCGGCCGAAGCGGACGTCGTCATCGTCAACCATCATCTGCTCTGCGCGGACGCGGCGGTCCGGCAGAGCACGTTCGGCGAGGTGATCCCCGACTGTCACGTCGCGATCGTCGACGAAGCGCACCAGCTCGAAGAGGTCGCCACGCAGTATTTCGGGCTGTCGGTGAGCAATTATCGAATCGTCGAGCTCGCCCGTGACGCCGACCGCGCGCTGGCGGCGAAGACATTGCCGGATCGTTCGCGCGCGCACGAGCTCGGCGACGACGTGCATCGCGTGAAAGAGCGGAGCCAGATGTTCTTCTCCGCGATCGACACCGCGCGCTTCATGCTGCGGCCGTCGGGCCCGGGAAGCCCGGGAGTCAACGAAGAGCGCACGCGGCTGACGCCCGCCTTCGTGCAGAAGATCGCCGAGGAAGGGCGCGACCTCGTCGAGGCGCTCGAGGCGCTACAGGGTGGCGTGGCATTGACCAAAGAGGCCCCCGAGGATCTGCTCGCGATCGGGCGGCGCGCCGGTGAGCTGCGGGAAGAACTGACGCGCCTGCTGCGGGCGGACGATCCGGCGTTCGTCTTCTTTCTCGAGACGCGTGGCCGCGGCATATTCCTGCGCGCGGCGCCGATCGACGTGTCGACCGTCATCCGCGAGATGCTGTTCGAGCGGATGCACGCGACGGTGCTGACCTCAGCCACGCTCGCGGTCGACGGCGGCTTCGGCTACGTGCGCAGCCGCCTCGGCCTGCGCCACGCGGGCGAGCTGCAGCTGCCGTCCGAGTTCGACTTCCGGTCGCAGACCATCCTCTATCTCCCCCGCCGCATGCCGGACCCGCGCTCCCCCGGCTTCTCCGAGGCGGCCGGACGCGAGATTCTCGAGATTCTGCGCCGCACGCGCGGCCGCGCGTTCGTGCTCTTCACGAGCTATGCGAACCTGCGAGACGTCCATCGTCAGCTCGATGGATCGCTCGAGTACCCGTTGCTCGTGCAGGGAGCGGCGCCCCGCTCGGCGCTGCTCAACGCGTTTCGTGCGACGCCGCACGCGGTCCTGCTGGCAACGTCGAGCTTCTGGCAGGGGGTGGATGTCGCGGGGCAGGCGTTGAGCTGCGTCATCATCGACAAGCTGCCGTTCGCCTCCCCCGGCGATCCGATTACTGCCGCGCGGGTCGAGGCGATCCGCGAGGCGGGAGGCGAGCCCTTCCAGGACTACCAGGTGCCGCTCGCGATCCTGACGCTGAAGCAGGGGCTCGGCCGGCTGATCCGCCACCGCCGCGATCGCGGCGTGCTGGCGATCCTGGATCCGCGGCTGAAGACGATGGCGTACGGACGGCGGTTTCTCGACGCGCTGCCGCCCGCGCCGGTCACGCACGCGATAGAGGACGTGGCGCAGTTTCTGTCATGAGCGAGGCGCGGCCGATCCTCAAGTGGGCCGGCGGGAAGCGGCAACTCCTTCCCGCGCTCCGGGAGTTCTATCCGCCCGCGTTTAAGATTTACTTCGAGCCGTTTCTCGGCAGCGCCGCAGTCTTCCTCGACCTGCACAACCGGCGAATGCTCGGCCGCGGCGCGAGGCTGTCGGACTGCAGCGCCGACTTGATCGGCTGCTACATTGCCGTGCGCGACGCGGTCGAGGAGGTCATCGCGGAGCTCGAGCGGCTCGCCGAGGAGCACCGGGACCGCGGCTCGGCTCATTACTACGAGGTCCGCAACCGCCGCTTCAACCCGATGCGCCGGGAGCTGGCGGGGCAACCGTCGGCGCCGTACCCCCCGGAGCTCGCGGCGATGCTGATCTACCTCAATCGAACGGGTTACAACGGTCTGTTCCGCCTGAACGCGCGCGGCGACTTCAACGTGCCCGCCGGCCGGTACGAGCGACCGGTGATCTGCGACTCCGTCAACCTTCGGTCGGTGTCGTCCGCGCTGCGACAGCCGGGGGTGCAAATAGAGATCGCCCGTTTCGATGCCGCACTCGCCTGTGCGCGCCCGGGGGATTTCGTCTATCTCGACCCGCCGTACGCGCCGACGAGCCGCACCTCGTCGTTTACCGCCTACACGGCCGGCGGCTTCGCAGCCGCCGATCAGGACCGGCTGCAGGCGCTCGTGGTCGAGCTGGCGCGCGGCGGCTGCCGGATGCTCCTCAGCAACTCGACGGCGCCTGCGATCAAGCGGCTGTACGCCGACAACCGACGCGTTCGCGCGGCCGGGCTCCGGGCGTTGGCCGTGCCGGCGCGGCGCGCGATCAACTCGCGCGCGTCCCGGCGCGGGCCGGTGATGGAGTTCGTGATTACGAATATCGTGTAAACTGGGACAACCCTCTGGAGGTCTGCTCATGATCCGCGCGCACATCGGCCGCGCCCTCGTCGCCGCCGCGGCCGCGTTCGCCTTCGCATTCCTCGCGGCGCCCGCCGCGGCGCAGACGGGCGCTGCCAAGGGGAAGGTCGTCGACGCCCAGAACCAGCCGATTGAGAACGCGAAGATCATCATCCAGTCGGCCGATTCCGCGGCGCGCCGGCACGAGACCAAGACGAACAAGAAGGGAGAGTTCTTCCAGATCGGCCTCGCCCCCGGCACCTACAAGGTCACCGCCGAAAAGGACAAGCTCTCGCAGAGTTTCGACATCCGCGTCCGCCTCGGCGATCCGGTGAACCTCGCCTTCGTGCTCGCCCCCGGCACCGGGGGCGCCCCCGGCGGCGGCATGTCGAAGGAAGAGGCCGCGAAGAAGGAAGCGGAGATCCGGAAGACCTTCGACGAGGCGATCGCGTTGAGCCAGGCCGGCAAAGATGCGGAAGCGATCGCGAAGTTCAACGAGATCATCGTGATCGTGCCGAAATGCACGTCCTGCTACGGCAACATCGGGTCGATTCACCTCAAGGCGAAGGAGTACGACAAGGCCGAAGAGGCCTACAAGCAGGCGACCACGATCGATCCGAACTTCGCGGCGGGCTACGCCGGCCTCGTCAACGTCTACAACGCCCAGCGCAAGTTCGCCGAAGCCGAAGCGGCCGCGGCGCAGCAGGAGAAGGCTGAGGCGGCGGGTGCGCCGGCCGGCACCGCCGGCGGCGGCGTGAGCCCTGACGCGTCCTACAACCGTGGCGTCGTCCAGTGGAACGGCAACAAGTTCGCCGAGGCGAAAGAGCAGTTCCTCGCGGCGATCAAGGCGAACCCCAACCACGCGGAGTCGCACTTCATGCTCGGGAAGATCCACATCAACCTCGGGCAGCTGGGCGAGGCGGCGACCGAGTTCGAGACGTATCTGAAGCTGTCGCCCTCGGGCCCGAACGCCAAGGAGGCGCAGTCGAACTACGACGCGCTCAAGGCGTACATAAAGAAGTAGGCCCGACCTTCCGCCTTCGCCTGACGCTTCGGCGGACCGCCGTAGTCTTGAAGGAGCGGTAGCCCTGGCAGAGGCGGTCAGGTCGGGCGCGACCCCCTGGGTCGGGCATCGTGTCCCTCGACGACATCGGCGGCAACCTCGCAGCCGTTCGCGCCCGCCTCGAGCGGGCGGCGCGGGCGGCCGGCCGCGATCCCGGCGGCATCCGCCTGATCGCCGTCTCGAAGACCTTCAGCCTGGACCACGTGCGTGCCGCCGTCGCCAACGGTCAGATCGATTTCGGCGAGAACCGCGTCCAGGAGGCCCTGCAGAAGATTGAGGCGTCGACCGAACTCAGAGTAAGGTGGCATCTCATCGGCCACCTCCAGTCGAACAAGGCCCGCAAGGCGGCGGGCGGGTTCGCCGCGATTCACTCGGTCGACCGCGTCGAGCTGGTGCGGCGGCTGGACGAGTCGGCGGCGGACCTGGGGACGCGTCCCGAGATCCTCGTGCAGGTTGACCTCGCGGGCGAAACGACCAAGTACGGGGCGCCCCCCGACGAGGCGCGGCGGATCGTGGACGCGGCGCTCGGCTGTCGCGCGGCCCGGCTGACGGGCCTGATGCTGCTGCCGCCCTGGCTGGAGGATCCCGAGCAGGTGCGCCCCTACTTCGCCCGGCTGCGCGGGTTCCGCGACGAGCTGGTGGCCTCGGGGGCCGACCCGGGCGCGCTCCGCGAGCTGTCGATGGGCATGAGTCACGACTTCGACGTCGCCATCGAAGAAGGCGCGACAATGGTCAGAGTAGGCACGGCGATCTTTGGACGGAGAACCCCACATGTTTGATCCGAAAAACCCCGGCGACGGCTCGACCCCGCCCGAGCGGATGATGCGCATCACGCCGCTCGATATGCGGCAGCATCACTTCAACAAGCGGCTGAACGGCTACGACCGCACGGAGGTCGTGCAGTTCCTGACGGAGGCGGCCGACGACTACGAGCAGGCGCTGCGCGAGATCGACCGCCTGCGCTCCGACCTCACGCGGATGGAAGCGCTGCTCGCCGAGCACCGCGAGCGCGAGGGCAACCTGCGCAACACGCTGCTGACGGCGCAGAAGCTCTCCGACGACATCAAGGAGACGGCCCACCACGAAGCGAAGATCATCCTGCGCGAAGCGGAGTCGCGCGCCGACCTGGTGCTGCAGCAGGCGCTGGGCCGGCTCGAGGAGCTCGAGCGTTCGATCAACGACCTGCGCCTTCGCAGGCGAACGGTCGAAGGCTCGCTCGAGGCGTCGATCCAGGCGCTGTATAGCGCGCTCGAGTTCATCCGCGATCAGGACAAGGCAGACCGCGAGGACAAGATCCTGCTGCACCGGCCGCGGCAGGGCGATGCCCCGGCCCAGCCTCCCGCAGCGCAGCCCGGGAGTGATTGGAAAGCCGGGAGCCAGTAATCCGGCCGCGCCGAATGCCCAATGCCGAATGCCGAAGGCCGAATGCCGAAGGCGTCGGGTTCCGGCAACGTGCTTGTCCGAAACATCCGGCTCCTGACCCCGGTCGGCCCTCCCCCGCTCGCCGGCTCCCGGCAGGGTGACGTTCGCACGATGGAGGACGCGGTCGTCGTCGCGCGGGAAGGAAAGATCGAGTACGCCGGTCCCGCAGCAGGATGGCCTGCCGCGCGGGCCCGGTCTGAAGACCAGCCTCTCCCTCCTGACCGTCACGAGATCGATGGCCGCGGCGGCACGCTCGTCCCCGGCTTTGTCGATCCGCACACGCACGTGGTCTTCGCGGGGGACCGGCGCGACGAGTTGCGCCGGCGGCTGGCAGGGGCCACCTACGCGGAGATCGCCGCCGCCGGGGGAGGCATTCTCTCGACCGTGTCAGCGACGCGCGAGGCGAGCGAGGCGGACCTCGTGCGTCAGACGCGGGCCCGCCTCGACGAAATGCTCGCCTGCGGCACGACGACGGCGGAAGCGAAGAGCGGATACGGCCTCGACACGGCGAGCGAGCTCAGGATGCTGCGCGCGGTGCGCGCGCTCGATCGGGATCACCCGATCGACGTCGTGGCGACGTTCCTCGGCGCGCACGAAGTCCCGCCGGAGTACCGCGCGCGGCGCGGCGAGTACGTGAAGCTGATCATCGAAGAGATGATTCCGGCTGTGGCGGCGGAGCGGCTCGCGGAGTGGTGCGACGTGTTCTGCGAGACCGGCGTGTTCACGCCTGAGGAGTCGCGCGCGATTCTCGAGGCGGGCCGACGGGCGGGCTTGAAGCTCCGCCTCCACGCCGATGAGCTCGGCGCCAGCGGCGGCTCCGCCGTCGCGGCCGAGGTCGGGGCGCGGTCGGCCGATCATCTGATCTTCACGCCGCCCGGGGCGATGGCGGACATGGCGCGCGCGGGGGTCGTCGCGACCCTGCTGCCCTGCGCGGCGCTCTACCTCAAGCTCGGGCGTTTCGCGCCGGCGCGCGCGTTCATCGATGCGGAGGTACCGGTCGCGCTCGCCACCGACGTCAACCCTGGCGGCGGCTTCTCACCGTCGATGCCGTTTGCCATGGCCCTCGCCTGCTTTGCGATGGGGCTGACCTTCGAGGAGGCGCTCGCCGGCGCGACGCTGAACGCCGCGTACGCGCTCGATAGGCACGAGTCGATTGGCAGCCTGGAGCCGGGAAAGCTGATGGACGCTGTGCTCGTCGACGGCGACGCTATCAATCTCATCCGCGT
>JBOGJB010000602.1:0-7882 GCA_050745085.1 Vicinamibacterales bacterium | reverse complement strand
CCGTTGACCGACGCCCGGGCGGGCGTCTCGCCCGGCGGCAGGAGCACCGCGAGCGTCGCCAGCGTCGCCACCATGGCGACGGTCGTGAGCCGCGCGAGGCGAGACTGGATCACGTCTTGCTCCTCGGCTCTAGGCTCTAGGCAACAACGGGCGCGGCAAACGCTGGGGCGCCGACGAGCGCCGCGGCGCCGCGGAGCCGCGGATAATCGCCGGCGGCCGCCGTGCGGATGTCGACCGCCGCGGCCTCCGGAGTCAACACGCGCTCGGCGAGCGCCGCCCGCACCGTCACCTCGATCAGGTCCCACGCCGCGGTGATCTCGCCGCCGATGTACACGCAGCCGGGATCGAGGGCGTTCACGACGCTCGACAGGCCGAGCCCGAGGTACCGTCCGGTCGCTTGGAGAGCGGTGACCGCCTTCGCATCCAGCGCCCGCGCGCGCGCGATCAGGTCCTCGATGGTGAAGTTCTTCTGCTCCGCGGGCACCGGCCCGGCCTGCTGCGCCGCGCGCCCGAAGTACCGGGCGAGGGTGGCGCGATTCGAGACGTAGGCTTCCCAGCAGCCGGTCGCTCCGCACGAACAGCGCGGGCCGTCGAGTGAGAGCGGGACGTGCGCGAACTCGCCCGCGATATTGTGACGACCACGCATCAGCTCGCCGCGGACGACGACGCCGACGCCGACGCCGTCGGACACGCTGACGAAGACGAGATCGCCGGCGGTCAGGGCCACGTCGTGCAGGGCCCAGAGCTGCGCCAGCGCGCAGGCGCGGCCGGAGTTCTCGATCTGCACGGGCAGGCCGGTCGCGGCCGCCAGCGGCTCCCGCAGGTCCACGTCGCGCCAGCCGAGTGTCGGCGCGTGGAGCACGCGCATCGTCGAGTGCTCGACCATCCCGGGCACGACGACGCCGATGCCCTCGCACGCCGCGACGCCCCGGTGATCCGCGAGCAGGTTCTTGATCCGTTTGGCGAGCGTCGCGACGAGCGCTTTGGGCTCGCGAACGGTCGCAAACCCGGTGACGCCGCCGAGCGGCTTGCCGAGCAGGTCGGCCGGCATGACGAACGTCTGGCTGGCGCGGATGTCGACCGCGACGACGGTCCGGCGGGCCGAGTCGATATAGAGAAAGGTGGGCTTGCGGCCGCGCTCGGCTTCGCCCGTGGCCCCTTCGACAACGAGACCTTCCCTGAGGAGGTCGGTGATGATAAGGCTGACGGCGCTGCGGCGCACGCCCATGGCGCGGGCGAGGTCGGCGCGCGAGATCGGTTGGCGCGCGCGCACGAGATTCAGGGCGATGCGGCGGTTGATGGCGCGCGACGTGCCACGTGTCGCGACCTGAAACCGAGCGGGGTCGATCTTCCTCATTCGACCACCTCAGGAACAAAAGACGCCAAAACGCCCAGTGTTTGCGCCATCTGCCCGCTGCAGCAGCCCCGTGTGCGGCGGTATTTGGCGCACGCTGCGACAAAATAGCCTTATGACAGCCGTGTGTCAAGGAGGAAAACTGAGGCGTGGGGCGCCGTTCAGGACACCCGCTACCGGCTGACTACGTACGACAGCGAGGTCGATGAGGATGATCGGTGGGACTTTCTTCGACCCGATACGGAGACCACATGCGCCGGACCTCGACAGCGAGGCGACGACCACGAACAGCGCGGCGAAGAACCGGCATAATGACGGGATGACCGACGGTCAGCACGCGGCTGGTGTACTGGACCACGACCTGCCTCTGCATGCCGAGCTCTTCAGCATCGACCAGCTGGAGGCCCATGCCCAGGCGGTCGCCAGAACGCACGCGATCGGCACCGACCCTCGACGCGCGAAGCCGCTGCTGCCGCGGCTGACCCGCAGCAGCGAGCGGCTGCACGAGGCGTACCGCCTTCTCACCGAAGCGGAGCGGGCGGAGCGGCAGGCCGTTGCGTCCGAGGAATGGATCCGAGACAACTTTCACGTCGTCCGCGACCAGATCCGCGAGATTCTTCAGGATCTGCCGCGGCAGTACTACCTCGAGCTGCCGAAGCTCGCCGGCGGCCGTTTCGAGGGCTACCCCCGCGTGTACCTCATCGCGCGAGAGCTGATCGCGCATACGGCCGGCCGCTTCGACGCAGAAACCCTGACACGGTTCGTCGACAGCTACCAGCAGGTGACCGCGCTGTCGATCGGCGAAGTGTGGGCGATCCCGATCATGTTGCGGCTCGCGCTGGTCGAGGACCTGCGCCGCCTGGCCGACCAGGTCCAGGCCGCGCGGGCCGAGCGAGAGGAGGCGCGCAAGTCGGCGGCGCGGCTTGCGCTGCTCGAGGCAGAGCCGGCGGGGGTCATCCGCGCGCTCCAGCTGCGCGTCGGTCGCGGCCGACGGCTGTCGGCGCCGTTCATCGCCGAGCTGCTCCAGTGGCTGCGCGATCAGCCGCCGGCCGCCGCGCCGGTCTGGCAGTGGCTCCAGCAGCGGCTCGACGCGCAACACGACTCCCCGGACGAGATCCTGCGGCTGCAGCACCAGCGCGAGGCGGCCGATCAAGTGTCCATCGGCAACGTCATCGGCAGCATGCGGCTGCTGTCCTCGCTCGACTGGCCCGACTTCTTCGAGCGGGTCAGCCTCGTTGAGCGGGTGCTCCGCGACGATCCGGCCGGGGCCTACGCCCGGATGGACTTCCCCACCCGCGACCGCTACCGGCATTCGATCGAACAGCTGGCGAAGCGCTCGGGTCGCGACGAGCTGGCGGTGGCGACCCGGGCGATCGAGCTGGCGGCCGAGGCGACCAGGCGGGATCCGCACGCCGACCGCCGCCATCACGTCGGGTATTACCTGATCTCGCGCGGGCGCTTCCAGCTCGAGGGGGACCTCGGCGCCTCTCCGACGATTCGCGAACGGCTCGCCAGATTCACCTTCAGCCACCCCGCTCTGGGATACCTCGGCTCGATGAGCGCCGCGGTGGCGCTCGTCGTCGCGAGCCTCCTGGCGTATGCGGCGCGCCACGGCGCGACCGAGCCTCAGCTCGTCGCTGTCTTTCTGCTCGCGCTCATTCCAGCCAGCGAGCTGGCGATCGGGCTGCTCAACCTGCTCATCACCGCGCTGATCCGGCCGCGGCCGCTGCCGAAGCTGGCGCTGCGCGACGGGATTACTGACGCGCGCCGGACGCTGGTCGTGAGCCCCACCATCATCAGCTCCGAATCGCAGATGCGCGAGCTGTTCGAAGCGCTGGAGGTCCGGTTCCTGGCCAACCGCGATCCGCACCTGCACTTCGCGCTCCTCACCGATTTCGCGGATGCGGATGCCGAATCGCTCCCCGGGGAAGATGGCCTGATTGCCTCCGCCAGGGCGCTGACCGACGAGCTGAACGCGCGGTACGGGCCCGGTCAGTTTTTCTTCCTGCACCGCGCGCGGCGATGGAACCCGGCGGAAGGAAAGTGGATGGGCTGGGAACGCAAGCGCGGCAAGCTCGCAGAGCTGAATCGCCTGCTGCGTGGGGCCACCGACACGAGCTACGTCGTGCAGGTGGGCGAGCTGTCGGTCCTTCCGTCCGTTCGATTCGTCATCACCCTGGACGCCGACACGCAGCTGCCCATGGAGGCGGCGCGCCAGCTCGTCGGAACGCTCGCGCATCCGTTGAACCGGCCGCGGTTCGACAGCCGGCTTCAACGGGTGACCGAGGGCTACGGCGTCCTGCAGCCGCGCATCCAGGTCGGCACCGTCAGCGCCACCCGCAGCCGATTCGCGCACATCTTCTCCGGCTTCGTCGGGGTCGATCCGTACACGACCGCGGTCTCGGACGTCTACCAGGACCTCTTTCACGAGGGGAGCTACGTCGGCAAAGGCATCTACGACGTCGACGCTTTCGACGCCGCGCTGCGCGATCGAGTGCCGGAGAACCGCCTGCTCAGCCACGATCTGTTCGAAGGCGCCTACGCGCGCGTCGGCCTGTGTACCGACATCCACCTGGTCGACGACTTCCCGGCGTCGTACCTTGCGTACGCGGCGCGGCAACATCGCTGGGTGCGCGGCGACTGGCAGATCGTGCGATGGCTGTGGCGGACGGTGCCCACAGCCTCGGGACGGACGGTCCGGAATACGCTGCCGGCCATCGCCCGATGGAAGATTGCGGACAACCTGCGGCGGAGCCTGCTGGCGCCGTCGATGGCGCTCCTGCTCGCGGCGGGCTGGTTGGGCCTGCCCGGATCGAGCGCCGTGTGGACGCTCTTCGTCGTGACGGTGCTGACGTTCCCGCCCTTCACAGCGGCGGTCCGGGGGCTCGGCGAGCGCGCCGGAGGGGTACCGATCGTCGATCACCTCCGCGCGCAGCGCGCGAGCCTCGCCGTCAGCGCGCAGCAGGCGCTCCTCGCGCTGGCGTTCCTTGCACACCAGGCCTTTCTGATGGCCCATGCCATCGGGCTGACGCTGGCGCGGCTGCTCGTCACGCGGCGGCATCTGCTCGAATGGGAGACGGCGGCCGACGCCGCACGGCGCATCCGTACTGGATGGCGGGCCGTGTGGCAGAGCATGTGGATCGCGCCGGCCTCGGCGGCCGGCCTGCTCGTAGCGGTCGTCGCCGTGTCTCCGGCGTCGGCGCCCGCTGCGCTGTCGATTCTGGCGCTGTGGGCGGTGTCGCCGATGTTCGCGCAGGCGACCGGCGCGCCGCTGGGTCGCAGGACGACGCCGCTCGACGAGGAGGAACGCCGGGCGCTCCGGCGCATCGCGCGAAGAACGTGGAGCTTCGTCGACGATCTGGTCGGTCCGACCGACCATTGGCTGGTGCCCGACAACTACCAGGACTCGCGCCGGGATCCGCTCGCCCATCGCACGTCGCCGACCAACGTCGGTCTGCAGATCCTCTCGACCCTGTCCGCCCACGATTTCGGCTATTTGAGCCCCGCCGCCGTCATCGAGCGGCTGGAGCCGACCTTTGCCACGCTGCTGCGCCTCGAGCGCTACCGTGGGCACTTCTTCAACTGGTACGACACGGTCACGCTGCATCCGCTCGCGCCGCCGTACGTCTCCACGGTCGACAGCGGCAATCTGTGCGGCTGTCTGCTGACGCTCAAGGAAGGCCTCAGGGAACTGTTCGACGTGGCGCCGATCGTCGGCGAGCCGTTTCTCGCAGGCCTGGACGACACGCTCGCCCTCGTCGAGGAAGATCTGCGCCGCCTGGGGTGGGCTCGCTCGCGGACAGCCGCCGGGCGGACGCTCGCGCGCGAAATGCTCGCGCTGCGCCAGATGATGCGGGTCGCGCCACGGCGCCTGTCCGACTGGGCGCGGCTGCTGGAACGATTGACCGCCGCGCTCGGGACGATCGGTCTGTTGCTGCAGGAAGTCGACGAAGAGCACGAGGCCGTACCGATCGAGGCGACGGCGGAGAAACCGGACCCGGCCCGCTGGCTCAAGCGGGCCGCCGACGCGGTGGCCGCCCGGCGAACGGAGCTGGCAACGCTGGCGCCGTGGGTGTCGCTCGCCTTGGAGGGAGCGGCGACGCCGCTCGAGCCGGACACGGTGCCATCGATGGCACGCCTGGCGTCGTGCTGCGAGGCCGCCCTGCAGGAGTTGCCGGCGGACCGTCGCGATACGCGTGAGAGCCTCCTGCGGAGCCGGGCCGCCGCAGAAGGGTTCATCCAGCGCGCCGAACGTCTCGGCATGCTGGCCGACGACATCGTCGAGGAAACGGAGGCATCGTTCCTCTTCGATCCGCAGCGACAGCTTTTCTCGATCGGCTTCGCCGTCACCCTCGGTCGCCGTGACACGTCGTACTACGACTCGCTCGCATCGGAGGCGAGGCTCGTCAGCTTCGTGGCGATCGCCACGGGGAAGATCGCTCAGGAACACTGGTTCAGGCTCGATCGCCGCCTGACGCCCGCGGGAGGGGGGCGCGCGCTCATCTCCTGGAACGCGTCGATGTTCGAGTACCTGATGCCCGCGCTGATCATGCGGACCTATCCGGGAACCCTGCTCGCCGAGACCTGCGAGACGATCGTCGAAGAACAAATCGCGTACGGCGCGCGTCGCGGTGTGCCGTGGGGCGTTTCCGAATCCGCCTACAACGCCCAGGACCGTGATCTCAACTACCAGTACAGGGGCTTCGGCGTTCCCGGGCTCGGTCTCAAGCGAGGCCTCGCCGACGATTTGGTCATCGCGCCCTACGCGACGATGCTGGCGGTTCCGATTCGGCCGCACGAGAGCGTCCGGAATCTCAAAGCGCTCGTCGCAGAGGGACTCGAGGGGCCGTACGGTCTGTACGAGGCGATTGATTACACGCCCGAGCGTCGGCCTGAGGGGCACCGCGGCGGCGTGGTGCTCCGCACCTACATGGCGCACCACCAGGGCATGGGGCTGGTGGCGATCGGAAACTACCTGCACGACAACGCGATGCCGCGCCGGTTCCATGCCGAGCCGCGCGTGCAGGCCGCCGATCTGCTGCTCCAGGAGCGGGTCCCGCGGCTGGTGCCGTTCGTCAGCCTGCCGACCGAGCAGGTGGAACACCTGCCTTCGGTGCGTCAGCCTCCGGTGGTCGTCCGTCGCTACCAGACGCCGCACACGCTCAGCCCGCGCGGTGTGCTGCTCTCCAATGGCTCCTACACCGTGATGGTCACCAACGCGGGGAGCGGCTACAGCCTGCGCCGTGGCCTCGCGATGACGCGATGGCGACAGGACCTCACGCAGGATCGCTGGGGAAGCTTCTGCTACATCCGCGATCTCGACAGCGGCAAGGTGTGGTCCGTGACGCACGCGCCGACGGGACAGGAACCGGACCTGTATGACGTCGTGTTCGGCGTCGACCGCGCAGTGTTCCGTCGTCGCGACGGCGACATCGAGCTGCATACCGAGATTGCGGTGTCCACCGAAGACGATGTGGAGATGAGGCGGATCTCGCTCACGAATCATGGTGACGCGGCGCGCGAGCTGGAGCTCACGAGCTATGCGGAGGTGGTGCTCGCGCCCCCCGAAGCCGACGCGGCGCACCCCGCGTTCGGCAATCTTTTCATGGAGACGCTCGCCGTGCCCGAGCGCGATGCGCTCATCTGCACGCGGCGCCCGCGCGCCGGCGAACCACGACTGTACCTGCTGCACGTCCTCGCGGGCCTCGGACGGATCGGCGGCCCCACAGAGTTCGAAACCGATCGCGCACGATTCATCGGGCGCGGCCGTTCGCTTCGGATGCCGCGGGCGATGGCGGAGAATGGCCCGCTGTCGAACACGACGGGCGCCGTCCTCGATCCCATCGTCAGCCTGCGACAGCACGTCCGGCTGCCGCCCGGGGTGACGGCGCGGATCTCGTTCACGACCGGCTTCGCCGAAAGCGAACCGGCCGCGCGTGCGCTGGTCGAGAAGTATCACGATCGCCGGGCCGTGGCGCGTGCGCTCGCGCTGGCGACGGCGCAGAGCCACGTAGAGCTGCGACACCTGAACCTGACCGTCGAGCGGGCCCACCGGTTCCAGCGGCTCGCGATCCGGTTGCTGTACGGAGATCCCCGGCTGCGAGACGCCCGGGCGCTCGAGGCGAACCGGCTGGCGCAGCCCGAGCTGTGGAAGCAGGGGATCTCCGGCGATCTTCCCATCGTCCTCGTCCGAATCGGCGATCTCGCGGAGCTGCCGCTCGTACGCGAGCTGCTGCACGCGCACGAGTACCTCCGCCTCAACGGGTTTCAATTCGACCTCGCCGTGCTCAACGAGTTCGGCCCGAGCTACCTGCAGCTCCTGCAGGAGGAGCTGCAACGGCTGGTGGAAGCGGGGCCGGCCAGCGCCTGGCTCGATCGTCCCGGCGGCGTGTTTCTGCGCCGCGCCGACCTGATGTCCGACGCGGACCGGACGCTGCTCCGAGCCGCGGCCCGCGCCGTGCTGGTCGCGGCGCGCGGCGCGCTCGCCGACCAGCTCAAGCTGCCGCTCCGAACCGCAGAGGACCCGCC
>JBOGJB010000601.1:0-3525 GCA_050745085.1 Vicinamibacterales bacterium | reverse complement strand
TCCTTGGCGCTGGGGCCCCAGCGCCAACCAACGTTTGCTGTCTGCTCGCGGGGCCCCACCCCGCTCGCGGGCGCTGGGCGGCTTCGCGCCTCGCGCCGGCTCAAGGCTGTTCGCTCACGCCCGGCGCGCTGACTCCTTCAATCAAGTCGTCAGGACCACTTTGCCAATGTTGGCTCTACTCTGCAGAAACCGATGCGCATCCGCGGCTCGTTCGAGCGGGAACGTCTTCGCGACGACCGAGCGCAGGCGGCCGGCGCGGAACTCGTTGAGCAGCATCTCGGTCACGCCGGCGAGCTGGCGTTCTTCGGTCCACAGGTGACCGGCGTTCAATCCGAAGACGCCGCGGTTGCGACTGATCAGCGAGAGCGGCTTGAAGCGGGGCAGCGCGCGCCACGCCCGAAACGCGTGCCACAGGCTCCGGCGCTCCCCCGTGACGACGGCCGACATGCCAAACATGACGAGGCGTCCGAGCGGCGCGAGCATGCGGTAGCTGGCCGCGAAGCTCTCGCCACCGAGCGGATCGAGAATCACGTCCGCGCCACGCCCTTTCGTCAGCTTCATCACGTCGCGCTCGGCGTCGCGATAGTCGATCGCATGCTCCACCCCGAAGGCCGCGAGGGCGTGGTGTTTTGCGGCCGAGGCGGTGCCGATGATGCGCGCGCGGCGCAGGCGGGCGAGCTGGGCTGCCGCGATTCCGACGCCGCCCCCGGCGTTGTGAATCAGCACGGTCTCGCCCGCGGAGATGTTCGCCATCTTGTAGAGCGCGATCGCCGCGGTGAGGAAGGTGACCGGGATCGCCGCCGCCTCCGCGTCGCTCAGACCGTCCGGCGCCGGGAAGACGCGCGTCGCCCGTGTGACGGCGACATCAGCGTAGCCGCCGAAGTGCGTGAGCGCGATGACCCGGTCGCCGGGCGCCAGCCCGGTGACCCCCTCGCCGATCGCGTCGACGGTCCCGGCCACCTCGTAGCCGACGACGGCCGGGGGCTTCGGCCCATCCGGGTAGAGCCCAAGCCGGGCCAGCACATCTGCGAAGTTCACGCCGGCGGCGCGCACGCGGATGCGCGCTTCCCCCGCGCGCGGAATGGGATCGGGCGCCTCTTCGGGCACCAGGACCTCAGGCGGGCCATACCGGGTGATCGGCACCTGCCGCATCGGGATAGGGTAGTATAGGCAGGTTCTGCAGGAGGCTATCGCATGAAACGGGTCATTTCGGCTCTGACTGGGGCCCTGTTTGTCGCCGCCATGTGCGCGGCGCTCGTTGCTGACGAGAAGACCGTCAAGGGCGAGGTCGTCGACGTCCAGTGCCAGGCGAAGAAGGCGGAAAACCACGGCGCCGACCACGAGAGCTGCGCCATGCGCTGCGCGCAGAAGGGCGCCAAAATGGGCATCCTCACCGACGATGGCGTCTACGCCATCACGGGTGACTACGCCGCCGACAACAACAAGAAGCTGATCGAGTTCGTCGCAAAGAACGTCGAGGCGACAGGCGAGGTGACGGAGAAGGATGGTCAGAAGACCATCAAGGTCACCTCGATGAAGCTGCAGAACTGACGCAACCTCAAGTACGAAGCTCGAACTTCGTACTTCGTACTTGAGCAGAAGATCTCATCTCACCAGCATCGCTAAGAGTGCCTTCTGCGTGTGCAGGCGGTTCTCGGCCTGATCGAACACCACCGACGAGGCTGAGTCGATGACCTCGTCGGTGATTTCTTCTCCCCGGTGCGCCGGCAGGCAGTGCAGGACGATCGCGCCGGATCCTGCGTGCGCCATCAGGGCGGCGTTGACCTGGAACGGCGCGAACGCCTCGTGGCGTGCCTGCGCTTCTCCTTCCTGTCCCATCGAGGTCCAGACGTCCGTGTAGACGGCGTCCGCGCCGGCGACCGCCGCGCGCGGATCGTGGGTCACCTCCACGGCACCGCCATAGCGCTTGATCCGCTCGCACTCCCGGAGGACCTTTGCGGGCAGCTCGAAGCCGCGAGGTGAGGCGACGCGGACGCGCGCGCCGCACATGACGCCCGCGTGCGCGAGAGAGGTCGCGACGTTGTTGCCGTCGCCGACGAAGGCGATCATCCGGCCACGCACCGATCCCAGGTGCTCCTCCAGCGTCAACAGGTCGGCGAGCGCCTGGCACGGATGCTCCTGGTCGGTTAGCGCGTTGACGACGTGGAGCGAAGGGGCGGCGGCGGCGAATTCCTGGAGCCGCGCCTGCGCGAACGTCCGGATGACGGCCGCCGCGACCCACCGCTCGAGGTTGCGCGCGACGTCGCGCGCGTCCTCGCGGCCGCCGAGGGCGACCTCTGCGGGCGGCTCGATCACCTCGCCGCCGAGCTCGCGCACCGCGATTTGAAACGTCGTGCGCGTGCGGAGCGACGGCTTCTCGAAGAGCAGCGCGACGTGCAGCCCGTCGAGCGGCCGATCGCCCTGCTGGTTCAGCCGGCGACCGGCCTTCATCGACCCCGCCAGTTTCAGGCAGGCATCGAGCTCCTCGGGTGAGAAGTCCAGAATCGAGAGAAAGTCCTTCTTGAGGGCGGTAATCATTCCGATCTCAGCCAGGTCATAGTGCTTAGTTCCTAGTGCTTAGTCTGTCCGCGCTCGAGAGTGAAGCAGCTCAGTCAGTGGCGAGTGCAGACAAACTAAGTACTAAGAACCAAGCACTAAGGACTGACAGCTACGTTCTGTATTCAGCGTTGATCCGTACATATTCAGCGCTCAGATCACACGTCCACATGCGCGCGGTCTCGTGACCGCTGCCGAGATCGACCTCGAGGCTGACGTCCGTGCCACGCAGGTGCTCCGCGGCCTTCGGCGCGCGGTCGTCGTACGGCCGGCCGGCCGCGAACAGCTCGACGGCGCCGATCCGGACCGCCGCTTTCGACAGCTCGAACGCGACGCCGGCGCGGCCGGCGACGGCAACCAGCCGTCCCCAGTTCGGGTCCCCGCCGTGGACGGCGGTCTTGACGAGCGGCGAGTTGCAGATCGCGCGCGCGGCCCTCCGCGCGTCGGCCACGCTCGCCGCGCCGCGTACCGTGACCGTGACGAGCTTGGTCGCCCCCTCGCCGCCGCGGACGATGTCCACCGCGAGCGCGCGGCACACGTCGGTGAGCGCCGCAACAAACGCGGCGTACTCCCCCGGGCCAATCGTGACGCCGCTCGCGCCGCTCGCGAGCAGGAACACGCAGTCGTTCGTCGAGCACTCGCCGTCCACCGTGATCGCGTTGAAGCTTTGCGCCACAGCGTCGGCCAGCGCGCGCTGGAGAAGCGTCGGCTCGATCGCGGCGTCGGTCGTCACGACACCGAGCATCGTGGCCATCAGAGGCTCGATCATTCCGGCTCCCTTGGCCATGCCTCCGACGCGGACCGTGGTGCCGTCGATGATCGTGGCCGCGGCGTGCGACTTGGGGAACGGGTCGGTCGTCATGATTGCGCGGGCAGCGTCTTCGTGTCCGTCGCGCCGGAGCGCGCGCGCCGCGTCGCGAATGCCGCGCGCGACCTTGCGCGCGTCGAGCGCGACGCCGATGACGCCGG
>JBOGJB010000600.1:0-9109 GCA_050745085.1 Vicinamibacterales bacterium | reverse complement strand
TTCGGGGACCGTTGCCGGCGCGCTCGAAGGGGCACTCCTCGGGATCCCGAGCATCGCCGTCTCGCTCGAGCGGACGAGCGGGACGTTCGACTTCTCGCAGGCGGCGTCGGCCGCCGCGGCGATTGCCGCCGCCGTGCTGCAGAACGGCCTGCCGGCGCGGACGCTCCTCAACGTCAATGTGCCGCGGCGCAGAGCGAAGGGCTTCAGGATCACCGTGCAGGCGCGGCGCAACCACGTCACCTCGGTCGCCGAGAAGCTCGATCCGAGACAGCAGCCGTATTTCTGGATCGAAGAAGGGCAGAGCGACTGGGAGTCGAACGAGCGATCCGATTACGCAGTGGTCAAGGCCGGCTATATCTCGGTCACCCCGCTCCATCCCGACCTGACCGACTACGATGCGCTCTCGCACGTCGAGCGGCTGTCATTTGGACGGGAAGTCGAGACGCGCTAATGCCGAATGCCTAATGCCCAATGCCTAAAGGGACTTCGCTCGCGACAGTTGGGAGTGTGACGGTAGCGAGTGCGACGCTTTGGGCATTCGGCATTGGACATTCGGCATTTCAGTTCCAGCCCATCCAACCTGACCTCCTATCGTCCAGCGGTACCTTCGTAAATGCGTTCGCGGACTACGACACCGATGGCGACCTCGATCTCTTCGTAGGCCTCGGCGGCGCCACGAACCGGCTCTACCGAAACGACAACGCCAGCTTCGTCGACGTCGCCGCTGCAGCCGGCGTTGCGGATGCGCGCGCGACGCGCGCGGCGGCCTGGGGAGATTTCGATCGCGACGGCGATCCGGATCTGCTGGTCGGCTTCACGCCGGGGGGCGGCCCGGTTCTCCGGGTCTATCGGAACGATCGCGCACGATTCACCGACGTGACGGTCGCGACCCGTCTCAGCCTCGACGCCGGGGCAGTTCGCCAACCCGTCTGGGTGGACTTTGATGGTGACGACGACCTCGACCTGCACGTCGTCTTTCGCGATCGGGCGGATGTCCTGTTTCGAAACGAGGCCGGGACGACGTTTACCGACGTCGCGTCGCCGCTCGGACTCGCGGACACCCGCCGCGGCGTCGGCGCTGTCTGGCTTGACTACGACGAGGACGGCGACCTCGACGTGTACGTCGGGCACATGGACGGGGATGCGAACGCGCTGTATCGAAAAGACGGCGCGCACTTCACCGATGTGGCAGAAGCGGCGGGCCTGGGCTGGGGCGGCCGCGCGCCCCGCGAGTCAACGAACGGCACGGTCCGGCCCTGCGCGGCGGACGTCAACAACGACGGCCGTCTCGACCTCTTCACCGCCAACTACGGTCCGAACGGCCTCTTCCTGAACCGCGGCGGCGGGCGGTTCGAGGACGTGTCGCAGGCCTGGGGAATCGCGATCGACGGGCGCTACGACGCCTGCGCCTTTGCCGACATCGACCACGACGGCCGTCTCGATCTCTACGTGAACGGCACGGTCACCGGCGGCGTCAGCTATCGCGACTATCTCTTCCGCAACACAGGTGCTGGTTTCGAGGACGTCACACCCGAGAACATCCGCGCGCTGAACGCAGACCACGGCGTGCAGTGGGCGGATGTTGACGGCGATGGCGACGTCGATCTGGCGCTGACCGGCGCTGGGCCTGCGGTTATGCCGCTGCTGTTCCGGAATGAGCTGTTGCCTGCTGCGGCGCGCCGCTCGATCCGCGTGCGCGTGCTCGATGGTCGCGGCCGCGCGACGCGCGCGGGAGCCGAAGTGCGCGTGTTCGAGCCGGGCACGCGCAAGCTGCTCGGCATGACGCTCGTGGACTCCGGATCCGGCTATGACTCGCAGAACGACATGCGCGTTCACATCGGCCTGCCGCGCGACGGGAAGGTCGATGTCGAAGCCACGGTTCCGCGAGGCGGACGCCGGATGGCGAGCTGGATGCGGAACGCCGATCCACACCGGGTCCTCACCGTCAGGACCGGCAGCTAAGGTAGGACAACCCATACGATGAAATCCAGAACGCTCGTATGGCTCGCGGCTGCCGTCCTCGGCAGCGCGTCATCGTCGTCATGGGCTGAGCAGGAGAGCGGCCGCACGATGGCTGACGTGCGTCTGATGACCGTCGACCCGGGCCATTTCCATGCGGCGCTCATCCAGAAGGAAATGTATCCGGACGTGGCAGCGCGGGTGGAGGTCTTCGCCCCACTCGGGCCCGATCTCTTCGAGCACCTGAGGCGCATTGCTTCCTTCAACAGCCGCAGCGAGCATCCGACCGCGTGGGAGGTGGAGGTGCACGCAGGCGCCGATTTCTTCGAGCGGATGCTTCGTGAGCGTCCGGGGAACGTTGTCGTCCTCTCCGGCCGCAACCGCGGAAAGATCGACCGGATCGTTCGGTCGATTCGGGGCGGCCTCAACGTGCTCGC
Organism: Vicinamibacterales bacterium; assembly: GCA_050745085.1. Lineage (GTDB taxonomy): Bacteria > Acidobacteriota > Vicinamibacteria > Vicinamibacterales > 2-12-FULL-66-21 > DATAEE01. The sequence continues at coordinate 6,713 of JBOGJB010000600.1, read as the reverse complement.
CGACAAGCCGTGGATCCTGGCATCGGCGGATCTCCCGAAGGTCGAGGCGGCGTTGTCGGCGGCGGACGCCAGGGGCGTCGTCGCGTACGACATCATGACCGAGCGCTTTGAGATCACGACGATCCTGCAGCGCGCGCTCGTGAACGATCCGGCGGTGTTCGGCGGGATCGTGCCGGGCACGGAGGCAGAGCCCGCGGTCTACATGGAGAGCGTCCACAACCTGATGAAGGTCGTCGCAGGCGCTCCGAACATCCGGCCGCCATGGTTCTTCGACGCGGCCGAACAGGGCGAAGGGCTCAACGACATCGGCACGCACCTCGTCGACCTCGTGCAGTGGACGCTCTTTTCTGAACGGCCGATCGACTACCGATCCGATATCCGCGTGACGGCGGCCCAACGCTGGCCCACCTGGATCTCGGAAGAGGGCTTTCGGCGCGTGACGGGCGCGCCGCGCTTCCCGGACAGCCTCGCCGGGTCGGTCAGGGGCGGAAAGCTCGAGTACTACTGCAACACGCTTGTCTCCTATACGCTGCGCGGAATCCACACCACGCTGAACGTGATCTGGGACTGGGAAGCGCCCGCGGGATCCGGCGACACTCACTTCGCGTTCTACAAGGGAACGCGCTCTCGCATCGAGGTGCGGCAGACGCGCGCCGATCGCTTCCGCCCGGAGCTGTACGTCACGCCGGCGGCTGCCAGCGTGAAGCCGCAGGTGATGACGGCCCTGCAGGCGAAGATCAAGGCGCTGCAGGGAGACTATCCAGGCATCGGCGTCGAGGACCGCGGCGCCGAGATCCACATCACGATTCCCGACATGTTCCGGGTCGGTCACGAGGCACATTTCGCCCACGTGACGGCGAATTACCTCAAGTACGTCCGGGACCGGAGCCTCCTCCCCGCCTGGGAACGCCCCAACATGCTGGCGAAGTACTACGTCACGACGAAGGGGACCGAGTTGAGCCGGCAGAGTCCTCCACGGCCCGCGCCTCGCATCGCACCGCCATGAGCCGCTATTCCCCGTCGATCTCCCTTTCGGCTCGCAGCCAATCGTCCATATCGCGACCGTGCTCGCCGCCTCTGGCTTCGTAAATCTCGTAGGCCCGCCGCGCAATCTTGTCGAGACGCCTTTCAGGCGAGCGGCTCCGTTGTCGTGCGTGGCTACTTGCTCGCCGCGAACTCAGCTCGTCCGACCCGCGCTGAACAAGGCCCGATTCTTTAGTTTCCTCGCCTGATTGGGGACGCTCCTCGAGAGGGATCGCGTCGGAGCTGTCGATTCGACGTGCCATATCTCAATCCTTTATCTGAGGCCATAACGAACAGTGATACTGACGCGCGATACGGTCACCATACGTCGGTCAGGCTGACGGCGCAAGTCGGCCGACGGCCTCTCTGGTATTCTTCGCGCATGTTGCGGCATTCCGCTGTCGTTCTCGTCGGCGCAGTCGCGCTGACCTCCTGCGGTACTTCTCCAACCCGCACACTTATACCGGCGCCCCGGTCAGTCGAGGCGCGCGGCGGTTCGGAGTTCGTCGTCACTGCCGAGACGACGATCGTCGTCTCGCCCGGGGACGAACGCGTCGTCAAGATCGGTCGGCACCTTGCCGATCTGATCGGCCTGGCCGCGGCTCCGGAGCCGCCGCGGGTAGTGCCCGCCGGGGCAGCGGTCGTGCCGGGCAGCATCCACCTGCGTCTGGGCAAGCTGTCGCAGGCGGGGGAGGAGGCGTACGAGCTGGTGATCGCGCCGGAAGGGGTCACGATAACTGCGAATCAACCCGCGGGGCTCTTCTACGGAGCGCAGACGTTCCGGCAGTTGCTGCCGCCGTTCGTCGACTACGGCGCCGTGAGGCCAGAGACGGCGCGGGCGGTCCGCGCGCCCGCCGCACGCATCACCGATTATCCTCGCTTCGCGTGGCGGGGCGCGATGCTCGACGTGTCGCGTCACTTCTTCTCGGTAGACGAGGTGAAGCGCTACATGGACCTCATGTCGCTGTACAAACTGAACCGTCTTCACGTTCACCTTGCGGACGATCAGGGCTGGCGCATCGAGATCACGTCATGGCCGAACCTGGCGAGGCACGGCGGCAGCACCGAAGTGGGCGGCGGGCCTGGCGGGTACTACACGCAGCAGCAGTACGCCGACCTCGTGGCATACGCGCAGGACCGTTTCATCACGATCGTCCCCGAGATCGACATGCCGGGACATACGAACGCGGCGCTTGCCTCGTACGCCGAGCTGAACTGCAACGGCGTCGCGCCGTCGCTCTACACTGGCATCGACGTCGGCTTCAGCGCGCTCTGCGTGGACAAAGAGATCACTTACAAGTTTATCGACGACGTGGTGCGCGAGATCGCGGAGCTGACGCCGGGCGCGTACTTTCACGTCGGCGGCGACGAGGTGAAGACGCTCAGCCCGGCGCAGTACGTGCAGTTCATCGAGCGCGTCCAGAAGATCGTCCGGTCGCACGGCAAGCAGATGATCGGATGGGACGAGATCGCCCCCGCGCGCCTGGCGCCAGGATCACTCGTGCAACACTGGCGGCCCGACGGGTCGCCGGCGGCGGCTGTCGCGCAAGGCGCCAAGGTCATCATGTCGCCCGCCAACAAGGCCTATCTCGACATGAAGTACGACTCCGAGAGCGTCCTCGGGCTGAGCTGGGCCGGCTATATCGACGTCGAGGACGCCTACGCGTGGGACCCCGCGCAAAGCGTTCGCGACGTGCCGGAATCGGCGCTCGCGGGCATCGAAGCGCCAATCTGGTCCGAGACGCTGGCGGACATCCGCGATGTGGAGTTCATGGCATTCCCGCGGCTCGCCGCGATCGCCGAATTGGGCTGGTCGCGTGCGGACGGCCGTGCGTGGGGCGAGTTCAAGGGACGTCTCGGGGCCCAGGCGCCTCGGTGGACGGCACTGGGCGTGAACTTCTTCAGATCGCCCGCTGTCCCCTGGAAGTGGAACTGACCGGAGCGGCCGACCTTGCGATCGACCGCAGCTGTCGGAGCCCCTTGAAACCGCGCGCTCCCGGACGCCGTCAAATCCTGCGTGCTCCGCTTCGACCAGTTCACCCTCGACCCCGAGACGGGGGAACTGCGCGACCTGAAGGGCGCGAGTGTCCCGCTCGAGCCGCAGCCCGCGCGCGTGCTCGCTGTGCTCGCGAGCCGTCCAGGCGCCCGGGTCAGCCGCGCGGAGCTCCGCGCGTCGGTCTGGCCCGAGGGCACGCACGTCGAGTTCGACCAGGGCCTGAACTACTGCATCCGCCAGGTGCGGGCGGCGCTGGGCGACAACGCGCGGCGGCCGGTCTTCATCGAGACGGTCGCGCGCCGCGGCTACCGGTTCCTACCGCCGGTTGAGGGCCTGCCGCCCGTTCGCGCGCGGCGTGCCGCGATCGTCGCCGCCCTTGCCGCCGGGCTCCCGCTGGGCCTCTGGATTGCCGAACGCGCCGAGGGGGACTCCGGCGGAAGAGTGCACCATGGCGCTGTCGTCGGAATTCTCAAAGCCATCCACGACCTCATCTTCTAAAGGGACCCTCCCTCCAGGCCCTCAGAACTTCCTCAGCATCCTGGCGCAAACGGGCAGCGGCGCGCGTCCGTCCTCTTGACCAGTTGACCAGCAATCGACGCGACCCGCGTCACGGAAGGCAGAGGGCACCATGAACGGAGTCCTGCTCGATGTCCGGCTCGCGCTCCGGCGGCTGACACGCCGGCCCGGGACGGCAGTCGTCTTTGTTGCCATGCTCGCCCTCGGACTGACGGCGGCGGCCACAGCGACCGGCGTGGTCCAGGCGCTGCTTTTGCGACCCTTGCCCTTCACGACGCTGGATCGGCTCGTGCTGGTGCGCGAGGACCTGCCGGTGACAGGCGTGGAACAGCGGGCACCGGTCACACCTGCGGACGTCGTCGCCCTGCGGAGCCGCGGGGAGGCGTTCGAGCAGATCGCCGCCTTCCGTTTTCGCCCCCGCATGCTGGGCTCGGGGGCCGGCGCGGAGCAGATCCACGTGGCGGAGGCCTCCGCGAGCTTCTGGCCTGCGCTCGACGTCCGGGCCGCCGCGGGACGAACCTTCGGACCGGACGAGGAGATGCCGGGGCGCGACGGCGTGGCCGTGCTCAATGAGACGTTCTGGCGCGAGCGCCTGGGCGGCGCGTCGATCCTCGGCCGCTCCATGCTGATTGATGGCCGCGCGTTCATCGTGATCGGCGTCGTGGCGGCTCGTTACCCGCTCGCGGTAGACGTGTGGGTGCCGCTCGCGCTCTCTCCGGTGGAGTGGGAGGATCGCACGGCACGCCGTCTGCAGGTTGTCGCCCTGCTGAAGCGGCGCGTGACGACGCAGGCTGCCGAAGCCGACGCCAGGCGCGTGGCGGCCGCGATCGCCGGCGAGTACCCGGACACCCATCGCGGGCGAAGCCTCAGGCTGCTGGCGCTGCGGGCGGAGCAGTACGAGTTCACGCTTGGGCTCTTCTCGGTTGTCCAGATCGTCGCGCTCGGCGTGTTGATTGTGGCGGCCGCCAATGCGGTCACGATCATGACCGTCAAGGTGCTCGACGGCCGTCCGGAGGCGGCCACTCGCGCGGCGCTCGGCGCGAGCGTCTTCCGCGTCGTCCGCCCGTATGTGCTCGAGGCTGCCACCCTCTCCGCGACCGCGGGCGTTCTCGCGATCCTTATGGCTCAGTGGACCGTACCGCTCGTGCGTCGCGGCGTGCCACCCGGCATCGCGAAATGGATCGCGGGCTGGGACACGGTGCGGCTGGACGTGCCGCTGGCGCTGGCGACCTGGTGCGCGGCCACGGCGATTGGGATCGTCGTCGGGATCTGGTCGGGCGCACGCGGTGCGCGCGGAAATCTCGCCGCGATGATCGCGTGGGAAGGACGGGTCGGCACCGGCGCTCCGGGCCGCGGCCGCGAGCTGGTGCTCGCGCTGCAGGCCGGGGTCTCGGTTGTGCTGTTGTCGGTGGCGGTGCTCTTCAGCGCCGGGCTCTCCGACATCCGTGCGACTTTCCGCGAGTACGATCCCGATCACGTACTGCTCGCGCGCGTGACCGCTCCTGCCCACCGATACCCGGAGGCGACCGACGTCGTCGCATTCTTCGAGCGTGCGGCCGCGGCCGCCGCCGCACTTCCCGGCGTGCGCGTCGCGGGGCTCGTGCAGAACGCGCCGGCCAGCAACGTCCCGAACCCGGTGCGTGGGATCTGGCCCGCGGAAGAACCGCCTGCGAAGGGCACACCCTCCACAATAGCGGACGTTCAGATCGCGGACGCACGCGGGCTGTCGGCCCTGGGATTACGCGTCACGAGCGGACGCGAGTTCCGTTCCGGCGACGCCGCAGCCGCCCCCCGGGTGGCGCTCGTGAGCCGTCAGCTCGCAAGCCGGCTGTGGGGAGCGCGCGATCCGCTCGGACGCCTCGTCGCGCTCGACGACGGATCGCGCTGGCAGGTGATCGGGCTAGTCGAGGACATCCTCCTGAATTGGTACGATGGCGGGCCTCGGCCCACGCTCTACCTGCCGCACGCCCAGACATCGGCGCGCGGGATGACGCTGGTACTCCGCGCCGGCGGATCGCCGGAGTCGCTCGTCGGGCCGCTGGGCGTGGCGGTGCGGAGGATCGAACGGGATCCGCCGCCGCTCCGCACCTTCACGCTTCGCTCGGAGGTGGACGATGCGCTTGCGCCACTCTTGACGCTGGCCTGGCTGTTGGCGGCGCTTTCGCTGGTCGCGTTCGCGCTGGCGACGGCGGGGATCTACGGCGTCGCGGCGTCGGCGGTCGTGCTGCGTACGCGCGAGATGGGGATTCGCGTCGTTCTTGGGGCGCGGCCGCGAGCGCTCGCACGGCTCGTCCTCCGGGTCGTCGCGCGCCCGGTAGCACTCGGATGCGCCGTCGGCATCCCGGCGGCTGCGGCGCTGGTTCGGTGGCTGTCCGCGCACACGTTCGGACTGCTGGAGCTGGACCCGGCGGTCCCGATCGCGGTCGGCGCGCTGTTGCTGGCGGCCGCCGCGCTCGGGGCGTGGACCCCTTCCCGGCGCGCGGCGCGCGTCGATCCGATCGTGACGCTGCGCGGATGAATGACGCGTCCTTTACTCACAACTGCTGCGCGCCCGGGTTAGAAAAGGTCCTGGGCCTACCCTGATCGCCGCGGTGAGCGTCCCGCGGCGCGACCATCTGCGAATTCGCTGACTTCCATCAGCAGATTGTATTTGTGCGGCGCGGCAGATCGGTCCATGCTCGAAGCCGTGACGATGTGTCCGGAGTGCCAGGGCGCCGGGTTTGTGGTTGGCGAGCTGTCGGGCAGCCGCGTGCGGTGCCTGTCCTGTGCTGGCAGCGGCGCCCAGATCGCCGATGAGCCGCCGCAGGCGCCGGAGGACCTTCGCCCATCCACTCATGGTTCCGGCGACACGCGCTCAGCATCCGCCGCAGACGCTCTCCCAAGCCTACCGCGAGCGGCCGCGTCCACACGTACCAGCTGATTCTCGTCGGGCTGGTATTTGAGGTAAGATAGACAGGTTTTACCCAGCCAATGCGGCCGCTCTGGCCGTGGAGCGGGGCTCTCAGCCCCGCGGCTTTCTGTGTCGGGGCGTGGCTCAGCCTGGTAGAGCACTCGGTTCGGGACCGAGGGGTCGGTGGTTCAAATCCACTCGCCCCGACCAATTTCAAGATTTTTCGGAGAAAATCCGCAGTACTTAGTCCGCGGGGCACTCGGTTCCGTCGCCGGATTCCGACCTCAG
>JBOGJB010000599.1:0-4816 GCA_050745085.1 Vicinamibacterales bacterium | reverse complement strand
CCCAGTCGATCGGGCGGCCATCGAGGATCGCGCCCGCCAGATCGGCCAGCAGGCCATCATTCACCGCCACGCTTCATCTCCTCCGCCAGCCGCACGAGGGCCCGCTGCGCGGCCTTGCGCGCGGCGTCCGGCGAAGGCTTCCCAAGGGCCCCTGCCAGTTCCTCGTAGCTGAAGTCCATCTCGACCCGGGCGATGATCGCCTCGCGCTCCTCTGGCTTGAGGCGCTCGAGCGCGCGCTCGTAACGCTCGACCGCCTCGCGCCCGATCGCCTCCTCGAGCGGCGACTGGCTGACGTCCGCTTCGAGGCCGTCCAGCTCGGCCGCGTGAGGCTGTCGTCCCTTCCGCCGGAGCTCGTCGCGGAGGCGATTGAGCACGGCCTGCCGCAGGTACGCCTGGAGCGCGCCGACCCGCCGGGGCTCGAAGTCTCCGATCCTCTTAAACGTCTGCAGCAGGGTGTCCTGGACAAGATCGTCCGTGTCGGCGAGATCGCGCGCCCATTTCGGCAGCCGGCCGCGGGCCCAACGCTGGAGGGGTTTGACGTGGCGCGCGAAGAGGCGCTCGAGCGCCTCCTGATCCCCTGCACGAGCTTTTTCGATCAGCTGGAACGTCGAGTCGAGGTCGCGGGACGGATCGGCCGGCATGGAGATCAAACCGACACGGAATGCCTCAAGAACGGCCGAATTCTACCCGAAAGCCGCCGGCAGCCCGCCTGAGGCAACGACATGATTCCCACGGACCCTCCATGTATTGGTACACAGAATCGATCCGTCGAACTGTCCGGATTCCTGGCACGGAGCGTTTTATATGGTCAGAAGGCAAGAGGTCGCTATGCAGAGGTTTTACCTCCTCACCGGCAGCGCGATCGCGCTCGCGCTGGCGGGTCTTCTTGGAGCCTGCGACGGCGGGCCGACTCGCCCAATGCGGCAGGGCGGGCCTCAGAACGTGCCGGTGGCGATCGTGGATCTGTCGATCGCCGGGCCGAATACCATTCCGCCGGGCGAAACCGCCCAGTTCACCGCAACCGCGCGGCAGTCCGACAGTTCGACCCGCAACGTGACGAACGAGGTGGCCTGGCGAACAGGCAACCAGTCGGTGCTCACGATCTCGTCCACGGGCCTGGCGACTGGGCGGGACCGGGGAGAATCGTCGATTCAGGCTTCTCTTGGAGGAAGGACTGCCATCAAGGACGACGTGATCGTTGTCCCGGCCGGCACGTACCGTTTGATTGGCACGTTGAGGGAATCGGGTTTCCTCGTGTCCGGCGCGCGGGTCGAGGTGACGGCCGGGACGGGGCAAGGACTCGCCGTGACCGCGAACGGCGGGTACCGCCTCTATGGCGTCGCCGGCGACATCGAGGTTCGAGTGACCGCGGACGGGTATCAGGAGCAAAGGAAGCGCCTCCAGGTCACGAGCCACCAGACCCTCGATTTCGATTTGATCCTCTCCCGGCCGCGGCCCGACGTTTCAGGGACCTACACCCTCACAGTCACCGCCGCACCCGAGTGCCGCGCAGCGCTGCCAGCGGAGACCGGAATCCGGACCTACACCGCCGTCGTCGGGCAGGGGGGCCCGCGGCTTACCGTGACGCTCGAAGGCTCGAGGTTTTTCGTCGACCGCGGCCGCACGTTCAACAGGTTTGGCGGCACCGTCGAACCGAGCGGTGCCACGTTTTACGTAACTGGGCCGGACGACTTCTACTACTCGTCCTATGGACTCGACGTGGTCGAACTGCTCACGGACACGACCTTTTTCGCGTTCTCCGGATCGGCGGCGACCACTGTCTCGTCAGCCGGGCTTTCGGGCACGCTCACTGGACCAATCGAGACGTTACAGAGCACCACGACGCCAGGGAGGTTTGAAAGAATCGCCTCGTGCCGTTCAACCGGGCATCAGTTCGTGCTCTCGCGGTGAGGAGGCTGACAGTGTCAGAAAAGGCGATCGATCGCAACGGAGCCCGCCGCTTTGCCGGCGTTGGGATGCTACTCGCGTTGGCGGGGCTCCTTGCTACCTGCGACAAGACGCCCACACGGTCGATTGCTACGGTTTACGACGCGCGCCTCGAGATAACGGGCCCGGCGTCCGTTCCTCCGGACCGGACTGCGCAGTTCAACGCCATCCTCCGTCGATCGGATGGGACAACCCGCGACGCGACGGCCGAGACGCAATGGCTGACGCGGGATCAGGGCGTCTTGACCATCTCGCCAACCGGCCAGGCGACCGGACACAAGCGCGGCGAGACGCAGATCAGCGCGTCGATCCCGGGGCTGCAAGGCACGAAGACCGTCTTCGTGCTTCCTGATGGAACGTTTCGCCTGTCAGGTGCCGTCCGCAACGCTGGCGTTCCGGTCGGCGGCGCGCGGGTTGAAGTGACCGGTGGGCCGGCTGCCGGCTTGGTGACGATGTCGGATAACCTGGACGGCGGCTACCGCCTGTACGGCGTCTCGGGGGACACGTCGATACTGGCGACCAAGGATGGCTATCAATCACAGGAGCAGCGCCTCTTCGTCACAGACCACCAGACGCTGAACCTCGACGTGACGCTCGTTCGGGTTGACAACGTCTCAGGGACCTACACGATGACGATCACGGCCTCCGAGCTTTGTCGCGCCAGGCTGCCCGAAGAAGCCAGAACGCGAACCTACACGGTGGTTCTCACGCAGAGCGGACGGGACGTCGAAGCGACGCTGAGCGGGGCGGCGTTCGCCATCGATGCGGAGGGCCGCGGCAACCGCTTTCGCGGCTGGCTCGAGCCGGAACGGTTGACGCTCGATCTCCAGCCGCACGACTACTACTACTACTACTTCCTTCCCGGTAGGCACCCCGACGTCATCGAACAGATCGCGGGCGGGTATCTCGTTCTCGCGGGAGCGATGCGCCTCTCCCTCTCGCCGCGCCGGCTGCTCGGACGGCTGAACGGAACGATGGATCTCTTCACCATGATCCCTCCAGCGGGGCAGATCGCCCAATGTCTTGATTCCTTCGGCAACGGCCACCAGGTCGTGCTCTCGCGGTGAGTGAGCGATCAGTGAGCGAGAGAAATGCTCTTCCGCGTGTTGCGATTCTGCTGATGGCCGTGCTCGCCGGCCCTATCAACCCTCGTCCAATCGGCGTCGTCCTCATCACGCTCGACACGACGCGCGCCGATCGGCTGTCGGCGTACGGGCTCATGGACGTCTCGATGCCCCATCTCGATCGGCTGGCGCGCGAGGGCGTCGTCTTCGATCAGGCGACGTCTGTGGCGCCGTTGACGCTGCCCGCGCACTGCAGCCTCTTCACCGGCTTGTTCCCGCCCGGGCACGGCGTGCGCGACAACGCGGATCAGCCGCTGGCCCCCGACCATACGACGCTCGCCGAGATCCTGCAGGGTTACGGGTTCACGACCGCGGCGTTCGTCGGGTCGGTCGTGCTGAACCCCGATCGCGGCCTGGCGCAGGGGTTCGATCGCTACGGCGGCATCGCGCGCGAGGATGCGGCGGCCGATCGCCGGGCGCGGGCGCCCGGACAGCGTCGGGCGGACGAGGTCATGAGCGACGCGACGCGCTGGCTCGACGGCATCAGCGGCTCACGCTTCTTCCTGTGGACGCACCTCTACGACCCGCATCGGCCCTACGATCCGCCCGAGCCCTTCTGGTCGCGCTACTTCGACCCGTACGTCGCCGAGATCGCCTTCGCCGACGCGCAGATCGGCCGTCTGCTCGAGGCGCTCGAGCGGGGCCAATTGCTGGACCGGACGATCGTGATTGTCGCCGGCGATCACGGCGAGTCGCTGGGGGAGCACGGCGAGCGTGATCACGGCATCTTCGTCTACGAGAGCGTGCTGCGGGTGCCGCTCATCATTCGTGCGCCGGCTCTCGCACCGCGCCGGGTTGGTACGGCCGTACGGCTGATCGACGTGATGCCGACGGTCCTCGATCTGCTCGACCTTCCGGTGCCGTCTATGGACGGCGTCAGCCTGCTCGACCTGATGCGCGGCAGGCGACGCTATCTGGATCTGGACGTCTTTGCCGAGTCAGTGTATCCGCAGCGGTTTGGCTGGAGTCCGCTGCGCGCCCTGCGCGACGGCCGGTTCAAGCTGATAGACGCGCCCCGCCCCGAGCTGTACGACCTGGAGCGCGATCCGTTCGAGGAGCGCAACCTCTTCGACGAGCGACGCGCGCTGGCCGAGGCGATGAAGCGGCGGCTCGAAGCGCTCGCGGGCGGCAGCCAACCGACCGCGCGTGCCACGAAAGAGAAGGTCGAGAAGGCCGTCGTTCCGGCCGGGTTGCGAGACGATCTGGCGGCGCTGGGCTACGTCGCGCCGACGCCAATGCGAGTCCCGCCGGATCGAAAAGGTCTTCCCGATCCGAAGGATTGCATCGGAACCTCACAGACGCGAAACGTCCCGATGGTTCCTGGGGTTCCTAAGGTTCCTAAGGTTCCAGAGGTTCCTAAGGTTCGAATGGTTCCAATGGTTCCTGAGGTTCCAGTCGTTCCGCGGTGCGCCGCTGGTTCCAGCGAACCTTGAACCAGGAACCCTGGAACCCCTGGAACCCTTGGAACCTACCTGCGTCAGAAGCTGAATCGGATCGACATCTGAATCACGCGCGCCTGGCGCGACGTGTTCGCGATCCCGAAGTTTGCGTTCACCTGCTGCCCCTGCGGGTTGAACGTCGCGGTCCGATCGATGTCGCTGAACTGCACCCTGTTGAGGATGTTGTACGCCTCGAGCCGGTACTGGAAGACCTTCGACCCGCCCAGCGCGAAGTTCTTGAACAACGCGAGGTTCCAGTTGTTGACCCCTGGCCGCTCGACGACCGTCCGCGGCGCGTTGCCGTAC
>JBOGJB010000598.1:0-11963 GCA_050745085.1 Vicinamibacterales bacterium | reverse complement strand
GTTCGTGGACGAGCGCGCGCGCGGCGCGTTGCCCCTCCAACTGTGCGCGGCACGGCGGGCAGGCCTCGAGGTGGGCCGCGACCTCGGCGGCGGCGGCTGGCTCGGCCTGCCCGTCTACGTACGGCGCGAAGAGCGGTTCGAGGTCGGAGCAGCGTTTCATGCGGATCGTCCCACCATTTTGAGCGCGGGTCGGCCCGCGCCGGTCAATCGTTCGTAGAGGAGCCGCCGGCCGCGCGAGATGCGCGACATGACAGTCCCGATCGGCACGCCGAGCATCTTCGCGATTTCGGCGTAGGAAAAGTCGTCGACGTCCCGCAACCAGACCGCCTGGCGGAATGCATCGGGCAGCGCGTCGAGCGCGGCGCGCAGGTCCGCGTCGAGCGTCTGGCGCGAGAGGCGCGCCTCGGGCGAGTCGACCGCGCCGGCGGTATCCGCCGCGCGCTCTACCGCCTCGCTGTCGATGGCGATGGGATCGCGGGCGCTCGCGCGGCGCGCGTTGCGCCACGTGTTGTGGAGGATCGTGAACAGCCAGGCCTTCAGATTCGTGCCCCGCTCGAAGCGGTCCTGGAAACGGAACGCTTTGACGTACGTGTCCTGCACCAAGTCCTCGGCGTCGGCGGAGCGGCCGGTCAGCCGCATGGCGGCGCCATATAGCGCGTCGATGTACGAGAGCGCCTCGTCTGAGAAGTCGCTCGTCGCTTGGTCGCGTCCGTTCTCGCGGGCGCTCGGGGGGTCGGCCTGCGGCCGTCTCCGAAAGAGCATGATTGAGTGCTGACCGGCCGCCCTCAAACGAGAACACCCGGGGGCCGGATCTTATTCCTGGGGCCGATCCATGATACCCCTTTACTGGTACGTGTATTGCTCAGTAGCCGAGCCGCGGTTCAGGGTTCAACGTTCAGCGTTCCCTCAACCCTGCACCCTGAACCGTTCGAGTGGAGTCGTATACACGTGATAACATCCCGACATTCCGCAGCCGGGCCGCCCGCCTTCCCGGTGCCGCGCTCTGAGGAGTCCCTATGGGTAAGCAGATCCGCCGCGGTCTGAGACCGCATGGACCGCGTGCCGCGGCCGGACTGGCGCTGCTCGTGGCGTGCGTGGCCGCCGGCGAAGCGAGCGGCCAGACCGCCGATTTGCGCTCGTCCCCGAGGCGCCCCATCAAGGTCCAGTGCGCGCTGCGGGCTAACACGAGCGTCAGGGCGCAGACCGCGTACTTCCCCTATTACGGCAAGAACCGCGTCCGCTACGACAACTTCCAGTGGCACATCTACACCACCGACCATTTTGAGATCTACTACTACCCTGAGCTGGAGCGGCATCTCGAACGGGCCGCCGGCTACGCCGAGAGCGCGTACCAGCAGATCAGCGCGGACCTGAAGCACGATCTCGCGTTCAAGGTCCCGCTCGTGCTCTACAAAACGCAGAGCGAGTTCCAGCAGCAGAACGTCATCGGCCAGGAGCTGCCTGAAGGCGTGCTCGCCTTCGCCGAGCCGCAACGGGACCGCATGGTCCTGCCGATAGACGAGCCGCCCGATCAGCTGTACCGTCTGATCACCCACGAGCTGACGCACGTCTTCGAGTTCGACATCATCCCGCGCTCGCTCATCCGCCGCGGCATCCCGCTGTGGGTGGACGAAGGGCTCGCCAACTACATGGCGGGTTACTGGAACCCGCTCGACCTGATGCAGGTCCGCGACGCCGCGGTGGCCGACATCGTGCCGAAGATGAGCGAGTTCGAGACGCAGCCGCTCTCGGGGCGGCTCCCCTACTCGCTCGGACACGCCGCGTTCGAGTTCATCGAATCACGCTGGGGCAAGGAAGGGATTCGTCAGTTCCTCTTCTCGCTGCGCAAGGCGGTCATCGGCGGCGGCGAGAGCGCCTATCAGGAGGCGCTTCGGCTCGGCCCGGAAGAGTTTGACGAGCAGTTCGACAAGTACTTGAAGGACCGCTTCAAGCCGTTCCGCGACAAGGAGCGGCCCGCCGACTACGGCAAGAACCTCGCGCCGCGTCCCGACAAGACGAAGTACCCGGTCGTGATCTCGATCGAGCCGTCGCCGTCGGGGGACCTCATCGCGGCGGCGGCGGGCAACCGGAAGGATCAGGAGCTCGACATCATCCTGGTGTCCACCAAGGACGGCTCGGTCGTCCGCAACCTCACGAGCGGGTTCAACAAGGACCACGGGTTTGAGTACATCGCCAATCCCGGCGGGCTGCGCGGCAACACGGTGCCGTGGATGTCCTGGGCGCCGGTCGGCGATCGCATCGCGTACTTCGCCCGCACCGAGAAGCAGAAGACGCTCATCCTGCAGAACGTGCTGACGCGGAAGATCGAGGTGCGGCACGAGCTGAAGGAAGTCGACGCGCCGGAGTCGCCCGACATCAGCCCGGACGGCAAGCAGGTGGCCTTCGCGGCGCTGCGCGGCGCCGTCGGCGACATCTTCATCGTCGACGTCGCGTCGGGCACGCTGACCAACGTCACCAACGACGAGTTCGCCGACTACGCGCCGGTGTTCTCGCCCGACGGGGCCTCGATCGCGTACGTCCGCCGCATCAGCGGCAACGACAAGCTGTTCATGCTGGATCTGCAGACGAAGCAGGCCCGGCAGGTCACCTTCGGGACGCACGACGACGTGGGCCCGCAGTTCCTGGACGCGGACACCCTCGTGTTCCCGTCGACGGCGACCGACCCCGACGTGCCGGTGGAACCGGACGTCGCGCGCAACGGCAACATCTACAACATCTGGACCCTCAACCTGAAGAACGGCGAGCTGCGGCAGTACACGGACACGCTCACCGGCAACCTCTCCCCTGTCATCCTGAAGGAAGGGCGCGAGAACAAGATCGCGTTCGTGACGTACTACAAGGGGGAGTACGGCGTGCACACGCTGACGCGGCAGGAGCCCGTCACCACCGTCGCCTCGTCCGAGTTCGGCGTGCCAGGGCCGGTGATGGACTTCGTGGCGCCGCTCAGCCATACGCTGATCGCGACCAACAAGCGCAGGAAGGGTCGGTTCGAGAAGCTGTTCCTCGAGGGGCGGCCGCCGGTGGCGCTCGGCGTGACGAGCGGCGGCGATGTGTTCGGCGGGACGCAGGTTACCTTCACCGACGTGCTCGGCGACCAGCAGTTCAACCTGTTCGTCGCCTCCGTCTCGCAGTACCGCACGATGTCGTTCTCGTACATCAACCTCTCGCGGCGGCTCCAGTACGCCGCGCAGGCGTACTCGCAGACGCAGTTCTTCTACGGGCTCCAGCCGGGGGTGCTCTTCGATCCGCAGTTCGCCTACATCGACCGCGACTTCGCGATCGCGACGCGGACGGCGCGCGGCGGGAGCCTCTTCGGCATCTATCCGTTGAACCGGTACGCGCGGCTCGAGCTGTCGGCCGGGCTGGTCCAGTTCAATGAGGAGTACAACGACCCGCTCCTCGAGGAGCTCGCGCAGGAGTACCAGCAGCAGGTCTACGGCACGACGCTCTTCCGCAACGGCACGCTCGTGCCGTTCGGGATCTCGTTCGTGCAGGAGACGACGATCTTCCGCGAATTCGGTCCGCTCGCGGGAAACACGGTTCGTATCAGCTACGACATCGCTCCGAAGATCGGCGACACGCTCTCGCGGCAGACCGTGGACGGCGACGCCCGCTATTACCTGCGGCTCGGGACCAACGGCGTGCTCGCGCTGCGCGGTCGGGGTTTCAAGAGCTGGGGGGATTTCCCCGACTTTACCTACTTCGGCGGGAACTCCGAGCTGCGCGGCTACGACTACCTCGAGTTCCTCGGCCAACGCGCCTTCTTCACCAACGCCGAGCTGCGCTTCCCGCTCATCGACGCGATGCTCACGCCGCTTGGCGTCATGGGCGGCATCCGGGGCGTGCTCTTCGCCGGCCTCGGCGGGGCAGGCTACAACGACGTGCCGTTCAAGGTCTGGGACACGAGCGACGCGGTCTTTCCGACGATCATCGACTTCAGGCCAGATCCGGTTACTGGCCAGCCGCTACCGGTCTTTGGGGAACCAAGGGCCGTGTCGGGATTCCGCCTGGTGGACGGCCGCGCGTCGTACGGGATATCACTCGAGACATTCGCCATCGGCTTCCCGATCCACTTCGACTGGTCGTGGCGCACGCTCTTCAACCGCGACTATGAAGACGTGGTCTACGCGCTCTACGGCGGCAGCGAGTGGTTCCGCAAACCCCGGTTCAACGTGTGGATCGGGTACGACTTCTAGAGGCCGGAGGCCGGGTATCAGAGGCCAGAAGCCTGAGGCTCGCGCGAGCGGCCAGAGGGAAGTCCGGACCGACGGTCCGGACCCGCGAGCGCGTGCGAGCGCGGGTGGGGCCCCGCGAGCTGAAATAATGACGCGCTGCAGGAACACGGTGGCGCTGCTCGCCGACTATCTGGAGCACAGGCTGCCGCTCGAGGTACACGCCGACCTCGAGCGGCACCTGGGCGCGTGTTCCACCTGTGTCGCGCAGCTGCACACGTACCAGTCGACGGTTTCCCTGCTGCGCTCGCTCACCGAGGACGACCTGCCGCCGGAGCTGCGCTACTGGCTCCGCTCGTTCATCGACACGCACTCAGATTGCAACTGATGCTGTTGCCAGCGCGAGGCATTCGGCATTCGGTATTCGGCCTACGGTATTGACGGACCTCGCCCCGAAGCATCCGGCCGAATCCGTCAGCGAGATGGTGCAGGTCGTCCTGCCGAACGACGCGAACCCGCTCGGGTTCATCCTCGGCGGCACGGTGATGCACCTCATCGACATCGCCGGCGCCATCGCCTGCCATCGCCACACCCGCAGCCTGCTGGTGACCGCCGCAGTCGACGGGCTGCAGTTCCTGCACCCGATCAAGGTCGGCGACCTGATCATCCTGAAGGCGTCTGTGACCGCCGCTTTCGAGACGTCGCTCGAGGTCGAGGTGGAGGTGTTCTCCGAGGAGACACTGACCGGACTGCGGCGGATGACGAGCCGGGCCTACCTGACGTTTGTCGCAATCGACCGGGACGGGCGAAGGATACCCGTGCCGCCGTTGAGGCTCGAGACTGACGACGAACGGCGGCGCGCGCTGGAGGCGCGCGCGCGCCGCGCCGAGAGACTCAGGGCGAGGGCTCTGTTAAAGAACACAGCATTGTCGGATTGAGAATCTGGCTCAATGCGGCAACGGTACGGGTTTCTTGAGTGGAAGGCTGACTCGGAAGAGCGACCCGCGGCTCACCCCTTCACTCACCGCGGTCACGCTGCCGCCGTGCAGCTCGGCGAGGTGACGGACGATCGCCAGGCCGAGGCCGAGCCCCCCGTGCGTCCGCGTCGTGCTGCTGTCGGCCTGCCGGAACGGATCGAAAATGTAGGGCAGGAACGCAGGATCGATCCCGCGGCCGTTGTCGGAGACGGTGATCTCGGCCTGGCCGTTGTGGGCGGTCAGCGTCAGCTCGACCTGTCCGCCGGCGGTGAACTTGACCGCGTTCGCCAGCAGGTTCCACACGATCTGCTGCAGACGCGACGGATCGCCGTACACCACGGCGGGCTCCTCGCCCACCCGGACGAGCAGCCGCACGCCGCCCGCCTCCGCCATTGGCCGCACCGTGTCCGCGGCCTGTTCCATCAGCGGCCGGAGGTCGACGTCTTCCGGCTCGAGCCGCACAGCGCCGGACGTGATGCGCGAGACGTCGAGCAGGTCGGCGATGAGCTGCGCCTGCAGCCCCGCGTTCCGCTCGATCGTCTCGATCCCGCGCGCGAGGTGCTCGGGGGAGAGCCCCGGCCGCCGCAGCATGTTCGCCCAGCCCAGGATCGCATTCAACGGCGTGCGCAGCTCGTGCGACAGCGTCGCGAGGAACTCGTCCTTGAGCCGGTTGGCGCCGAGCGTCTCGCGATAGAGCCGGGCGTTGTCGATCGCCACTACCGCGCGGCGGGCCAGCTCTTCGGCGAACGGCAGGTCCGCCTTCGTGTAGGCCCGTTTCGAATCGGACGTCACCAACGTGATGCCGCCGATCGCCTGTCCGCGCACGATGAGCGGGACGATAATCGCGGATCGTAGGCCGAGCTCGCGGGCGATCGCGGCCTGCTCCGGATCGGCGCCGGCCCGCGCAGTCATCTGCTCGTCGAACTGCTCGTACAGCACCGGGCGCGCCTCGCGGAGCGCCCGGCCGAGCCCCTCGTCGCTCGCCAGCCGCGACGGCCGCCGCTGCATCAGGCGCCGCGCGGCCGCCTGCCGGTCTGGAGCGGAATGCTCGATCGCCAGCCGCCGTACCTCTTCGCCGTCGATCAAGTCCACGGCGCACCAGTCGGCCATCTCGGGCACCGCGAGCTTCGATACTGTCGCCAGCGTCTGCTCGTAGTCGAGCGAGCTGGCCAGCGCCGCGCTCGCGCGCGACAGAAACAGCGCGCGCGCCTCGCCGACCCGCCGCTCGTGGACGTCGGTGACGGTGCCGATCCACTCGCGGACGGCGCCGTCCGGCGCAGTGACCGGCACCGCGCGCGCTACGAAATGACGGTACTGGCCGGAGGGGGCGTGCCAGATCCGGCCGTACGCCTCGTACGGGCTTCGGGTCTCGAGCGCCCCCTGCCAGCGTGCCTTCACCTCTTCCACATCGTCGGGATGGATGGCGTGCGTCCAGCTCCATCCGCGGTGCTGCTCCCAGGGCTGGCCGGTGTACGCCTCCCACGACGGCTGCGGCGTCACGAACGTGCCGTCCGCATCCGTCGTCCAGACGATTGACGCGGTGGCGGCCACGAGCGATCGGTACCGCTGCTCGCTCCGCTGGAGCTGGGCGACCGCGTACCGCTGCTCAGTGACGTCGAGCACGAAGAACGTGCCGCGTTCCGCGCCCTGCTGGATGCTGGCTCCCACGATAACCGGCAGGCGCGTGCCGTCCTTGCGGATGTACTCCTTCGACACGGGCGCGCACACGCCGAAGTGCCGCAGCTCCTCCAGCGCGCGCGCGTCCGCCTCGTCGTACTCGCCCGGAGTAATGTCCCGACTGCGGAGCGCTCCCTGCGCGAAGTCCTCCTCCGGGTAGCCGAGCATCCTCAGGAGCGCGCGGTTCGGCTGCGTCAGCCAGCCGTCCCATGACCAGCAGCAGATGCCCACGATGTCCGACTCGTAGACTGCGCGGAAGAAGTCGCGCTGCCGCTCCGCTTCCGCGCGAGCCTGGTCGAGGGAGTCGTGCGAAACCTTGAGCGAGGCCGCCATCGACCGCACGGCGCCCGCGAGACCCGCGATCTCCGTGGGTCCGCCCGACGGCAGCGGCGCGTCGTACCGGCCCTCCTCGAGCGCCCCTGCCGCCTCGCGCAGCCGGCCGAGCGGCGCGGCGATGACGTGGGCAATGACGAGCGCCACCGCCACGCCGCCGAGCATGAAGACGACCGTGATAGCGGCCAGCCGCCGCCCCAACGCTGCCGCGGGGGCAAACACCTCCGCCCGATCGATGTGGGCGTCGATGCAGCCGCCGCCGATCTCGCGTACGTGGCGGAAGCCGTGCACGACGTCGGCGCCGCGGTAGTTGGTCGCGATCGCCTCGGCGTTCTCTCCGGCCAGGCACCGCACAATGGGCGCGGCAGCGATCGGCTGGCTGTGGCCGGCTGCGGACGGATAGCGCGAGGGGGTCAGAAAGTACCCCGCGGGATCGACGAGGAAGACTTCTCCGCTTGCGCCGAGCCCGGACCGGTCACGCATGATCGCCGCGATCGGGTCGACAGGAAACGTGACCTGCAGCTCGCGCGCCGCGCGCACCACCCGGATCGTGAACGTCGCGTCGCCTCCGGACCGTCGCACGAAGGCCGCGATCTGGCCGGGGCGCGATGCTGCGACCGGTTGGTCGGGGATCTCCCCGCTCGCCACGAGCTCGCCTCCCGCCTCGAGCAGGCGGATGCCGGCCGCGCGCTCGGTGCGCTCATGATCTTCAACGACGCGCGCCAGGCATTGCCGGTCGGCGCCGCAGCGCGCGAGCGGCCCGGCCAGCGTGCGCTCGGCGCGCTCTACCTGCCGGTTCAGCATCCGCACGAAGGCGAGCTTGTGGGAGTCGGCAACGGCGCCCACCGCGCGGACGGCATCTTCGCGCAGCTCAAGCAGCGCGCTGCGATAGGAAACCGTGCCGATGAGCGCAGCCGTGGCCAGCGTCAGGCCGACCATCGCGGCGACCAGCGTGGTCCGCAGAGAGAAGCTGCGCATCCCTTTGGAGACTGAATTATAGCCCCCACCCACGGATGAGCTTTGGGTGTGGCCTACTCAAGTACGAAGTTCGAACGTCGAAGGCTGAAGTGAAGGTCGAAGTTCGAACTTCCTAAGTTACTTCAGCCTTCGTACTTCGAGCTTCGTACTTGAGTACATTTCAGCGAGGTTTCTTGAAGAGCGCTCCGAGTCCTTTCTGTATCTGCCGCTTAATCTCCTGCGACGCGGCATCGCGGATCATCGTGCCGGCCTGGACTTGGTAACTAAGCGTCGAGAAGGGCCCGGTGATGGCAATGGGGATCGTCACGTTGCCGGCCTGCGGGCTCCTCGCGCGCAAGATGTAGTCGAGCGTCGCGCGCTCGAGATCTGCCGTGCCGCTGCCGGTCGCGTGCAGCGCGCTGGACTCGAGCACGAGATTCGTGTTGCGTGCGATGCCGCCGGCGATCGTCGCGGAGCCGGTGAGCTTTGCGAACGGGGTCACGTCGCCGCGATCGGCCTGCGCGGGAGCCGGCTGGCCTCGCATCTCGGCCGCCATCGCGCGCGCCTGCTCGATCATCTTGAGCACGTCCGCTCCTTCCAGCTGCCCGTCTCTAATCGACAGGGACGCGCTTCCCGCAAGCGTGCGGAGCGAGGACCCGCGCATCTTCGCCTTGAGCGTGACTAGTTCCCCTATGCCCGTGACCCCGCCCAGGAGCTGCATATCCTCGAGCAGCGGTCCGATGTCGACGCCGGTCAGGCGCTGGTCGGCCTGGACGATCGGCTCGCGGCCGCGCGCGTCGATGTCGAAGGTGCCGCGGTACTGACCGCCGTAGAACCGCCCGCTCGCGGGGCCGATCTTCGCCGTTCCGGCCGTGGCCGTAATCGTTGTCGTCACGTCCGACGCCGTGAGGCCGTACGCGCGAATCCTGTCGATCGCAAGATCGCCGCGCCACGTGCGGAGGGCTTCGGGTCCCTTCCCGGGCTCCGACGAGAGGTGGCCCGTGATTGTTGATTGATCGATCTTCGCCTTGACGTCCTCCAGCAGGACCCGTGACTGCGCCGGGTCGAGCGTCACGCGGCTCGTGAGCGAGACCGGGATTGGCGCGCCGCCGAGCCCGCCGACCGTGAACGACAGCGCGACGTCTGAGGGCTCTCCCCTCCCGAACGCGCCGGTGGTCAGCTCGACCCCTTTCAGCTCGTAGCGTCCGCCCGCTTCGTCCGCCCAGACGACCTCGCCGTCTCGCAGCTCCAGGCCGGCGACCTGCAGGAGACGCGGGCTCGACGTCGGGGCGGCCTCCGCCGCCGCGGCGGCCGGGATCAGCCCATCCCAGGTGGTCCGGCCGTCCCGGCGCGCCTCGAACCGCAGGCGCACCCCCTTGATGCGGACAGTGTCGATGACGATGTCGCCGCCGAGCAGGGGCATCGCCTTGACTTTGAGGTCCAGCTCGTCGATCGACGCAAATGGCGCGTCGCCGAAGCCCACCGGCGGGGCCAGCGACGCCGTTTTCATCACGCCGCCGAGCCACGGGAAGAACGACAGGCTCACCGGGCCCGTGATGGCGAGCTCGCGGCCCGTGCTTTCCTTGACGTACGCGGCGGCGCGCGCCTTCAGGTCGTCCGGATCGAGCAGCATCCAGAGCGCGACCGGCGCAGCAACCAGGAGCAGGATGACGACCGCCAGGCAGGTGAGCGCGGCCTTCTTCAATTGGCGGTGAGGGCGAGTGTGCTGCGCTCCAGGTCGATGCCGACGCGGTACTTGCTGAGGAAGCGGTGGCCGACGATCCCGCCCAGCTCGAACCCGAGCAGGGCGCTCGGCGCGCGCAGATTGAGGACGACCACCGGGATCCGGCTGAAGCGGATCGACGCGAACTCGAGGTCGACGTTCGGCAGCAGGAACGCGTCGCGATCCCAGCCCGACGTGCCGTAGACCTTCAGCGGAATCTTGCGGGCCGTCGGATCCGTCTGCAGGCTGCCGGCGGTCGCCTGGCTGATCGAGATCACTTCGCCGCCGGTGTCGATCACGAAGCTGGCCGGGCGCGAGTTGACGATGCCGCGGACCATCGCGAGACGATGCAGGCGGAGCGGCAGCTCGATCTCCGGCGTCATCGTGATGCGGCGTCCGATCGTCAGCGTCCGGCGCTCGTAGTCGATGATCATCGAGAGCCCGAGCGCGAGCGGCGAGAACGCCTCGGTCTCGCGGGTCGGCAGCCCGCCGAGCGGCGGGTTCTTGATCAAGCACGGGACATCGTGGATGCGCAGCGTGCCGAACTGCAGCTGCCCGATGCGGCCGATCTGCAGGCCGCGCAGCCCGACCTCGCCGACGCCGGCGCTCTGAACGTACGTGATGGGCGTGATGCCGGCGCGGCGCGCGACCGTGTCCGAGAGGATCGTCTGTTCGGCGCCGGTGTCGAGGACGAAATCCATCGCGCCGCCGCCGTTGACCTTGCCGGAGACGACCACCTTGTCCCGGATGAGCTTGAACGGCACGGTGTGGAGCATGGTCTCGGCGTCGCCGTCGATCAGGAACGGCCGCTTGTCCTTGAACGCCCTGAGGAACTTGATCTGCGCGCGGGCCCAGGCCGCTTTCTCGCTGCGGTCCCGGTTGGGCAGCAGATTCAGATAGCCGGCAAATGCGTTCGCCGCCGCCTCGAACCGGTGCATGCGCTCGTAAATGGCGCCGACCGTGTAGTGAAACTCGCCGTCGCGCGGCGCAAGCGTGAGCGCCGCCTGCGCCTCGATCATCGCTTCGTCCAGACGGCTGCGCGCCGCGAGCGCGCGCGCCAGGCCGTGCCGCGCGCGGGCGTCCTCGGGCGAAGCTGCGAGTGCGTTGCGGTACGAGCGCTCCGCTTCGTCGAACAGGCCGGACGCCCAGAGCGCGTCACCGAGCAGCGCCTTGGCGAACGCGTTCGACGGCAGGTCTCCGACGAGCGCTTCCGCCTCATCGCGCGCTTCGGCGAACTCGCCGCTCCGCAGGAGCGCCAGGACGAGGCCGCTTGCGATCGGCAGCCGGAGCCGCGGCTCGACCTCACGCCCCGCTTTCTTGAACGCGCGCGCCGCCTCGCGGTACCGTCCTTCGGCGGCGAGCAGGGTTCCGAGCTGGAGCTGGATGTCGGCAGACGCGCCCGGGTTTGACCGGGCGAGGACCGTCGCCAGACCGGCGACAGTCAGAACGGCGGCGAGGAGAACTCGGCCGCGCATGGTCACTGGACTATAGCACGACAGGCACTAGGCACTGCGGCAATAGGCACTCTGCGCAGATACAATTCTGCGCGAGACCATCAGCTTGCAGAGTGCCTAATGCCTAGTGCCTAGTGGCTAATGCCTGATTAGTGCGTGTATTGCTCGATAGGAACCCCGTCGTACATTTCATCGACCCGGAGAATCTGCGTCTCCCGGCTGTAGCTGCCAAGTTCGTAATCCTCGCTCATGATGAGCGCCTTGACCGGCTTGGTCGGGCAGACCTCGGAGCAGAGACCGCAGAAGCTGCAGCGCGACAGGTTGAAGTCGAAGTAGTCGAGGATCTTGATCTTCTGCCCCGGCTCGCGGTGGCCGCCGAGCGCGATGAGATCGTCCGGGCACGCCTTCGCGCACTGGTCGCAGACGATGCAGGTCTGCGCGCCCGTCTCGGGCTCGACCTGCAGCCGCAGCACCCCGCGGAAGCGGGGCGCGACCGGCCGCCGCTCGGCCGGGTACTGGAACGTGAAGGCCGGCTGCGGGGTGTACTTCAGCGTCACCAGCAGACCCTTGACCAGATCGACCAGGAAAACCATGCGCAGGAAGTTGCCAATAGCCTTCACGCGTTTCTCCAGTCAGGGCGCCTGGCGCC
>JBOGJB010000597.1:0-3903 GCA_050745085.1 Vicinamibacterales bacterium | reverse complement strand
CGCGCACCGCCTGCCGCGCCGCCGCGGCGCCAGTGCCGCCGCAGGCACGGCACGGATCCATCCAGATTTCGCCGCGCCCGCCGCACGGCGCGCACGTCGCGGACACCGGCACCTCGAGCGGCACGTTGGCGCCCGACAACGCCTCGCGCGGCGTGAGACGGATCTCGGCGACATGGCTCGAGGCCGTCGGGTCGCCGCCGAAGAACGCGCGGCGCATCCGTTCGCGAATCGCCTTCTCCGACGGAAAATCGATCGCGACCTCGTCGGCGAGGCAGGCCGCCGCGCCGGCCGCATCGCCGTCGGTCTCGGTCGGTACGCCGATCACTTGGAAGCCGTCAGCCACGTCGGAGGGTACGATAGGATTCCACCGTGCCGGAAGTCAAGGAATGCCCGATGTGCGGCGAAACCATGCGGCTCGACACCATCGAACGACGCGAGCACCTGCCCGGCATCACGGACCCGCAGCCGCGCATCGTCCGCGAATGGATCTGCCCCGAGTGCGACTACTTCGAGGAGTGGTTCGATGAAGGATGAAGGGAACGAAGGAGGCTAGCGGGCGCCGAGGGTCAGCAGCATTTCCTTCCGGACGGTGTCCTCCACGTCTTCAAAATTCAGCGCCGTTTCACATTCGTCGCACAGCACCTCGAAGACCGCCGGACGGCTCTCTTCCGCCACCTCGACGCGCGAGTCTTCCAGCCGGACGACGTGCATCTGCAGGGTTTTGACCAGAAAATTCCGGTCGTTCCCGCAGCTCGGACAAGTCAACCCCATTCGATCCGTTCCTTCCTGGTATCCGTGCGATCCGTGCCAACCCGTGGCGAACCTTCGAATTGTATGTAACGGCCAAGCGGGGTGCAATGACGAAATCACGCGCTCCGCAAGTACTGGTTGACTCCCGCCCCAGTGCCACTTAAGCTCTGCCTCACCGTAGCCTGCGGTTCCCATGCGACTGCCCGCCGAGCGCTCCCCACGCCGGGCGCTGTTTCCGGCCGCCGTTTGCACCCTTGCGATCGCCGCCACGCTCCTGGCCCCTCTCAGGGCCGACAACTCCCCCATCCAGGGGCCGGAACTCGAGGCGTTCCTCCGCCGCGCGGAGATCTCCGAGATGCGGGCCATCCCCATCGGCGTCACCAAGCCGCGGCGTGTGACCCTCACGTTCGACGGCGTCCGCCGCGACGCCGCCTGGAGGGTAATCGATGACTCGCGCACCGGCGCCACCAACCTAGGCGGGAAGCGCGAGATGGACTTCGAGGACACCTGGCGCACCGACTGCGCCGCCTACGAGCTGGACAAGCTGCTGGGGCTCGGCATGATTCCGGCGACGGTCGAGCGCGTGATCTCGGGCGAGCGCGGTTCGCTGACGCTCTGGGTCGAGAACGCGCTCACCGAGAAGGAACGGCGTGAACGCAACATGCTGCCTCCGGACCCGGAAGCTTGGAGCCGCCAGGTGTTCAAAATGCGGATGTTTGACAACCTCATCCATAACATCGACCGGAACCTCGGAAACTCGTTGATCACCGACGACTGGCAGCTCCGGTTGATTGACCATTCGCGATCCTTCCGCAAGGTTACTTCGCTGCGGGAACCGGACCAGCTCGCGCGTTTCTCGCGTTCGATGCTCGATGCGATGGCGCGGCTCGAGCGGCGGACGCTGCGCGAGCACCTCGGCCGCTACATCACGGTCTTTCAGATCGACGCGCTCCTCGAGCGCCGCGACCGGCTGCTGGCACTCGCGACGAAAGTCGCGACCGAGCGCGGCGACGTTGTGTACTATCCCTAGGGATTCGGCTTAATGGCAGATATCAGAAGCGAAGCGCGCGGGCCGCACTGGATCGCGTGGGTCGCCGATCAGAATGGCAAGCCGCTCGATTCTGTTGTTCTTGTGGGTCAGACGCGCGAGGAGGCGGAAACCAGGGCGAAAGAATGGGCCAAGAGGAACAGCTAGGGCTGATCCTCTTCGTCGGCGTCGGGCTCCATCTCGTCGAGATCGCCGAGACGCAGAATCTGGCCGGCCATGTGCCCCGCAAGAATGCAGTGCGGCCCCTTGGCCTCGAGCGACACGACTGCCACATCCCAGGGCCGCGCGCGATAGGCCGCGGCGACGCAGCCGCAGGGCATGCCCTCGAGCGCTTCGAGCTCGAAGATGGTGCCGCTCGGCTTTACGTAAGCGACTGACTGGGTCGCCATCGGCATCTCGCACCTCCCGACGCCTCAGCGCGATGCAACTCCGAGGCCATCGTACTTTGTTAGACTACGCGCGCATCTTCGAAGTTCCTTCGTCCGCAAAGATGGGCACCGATGGGCACTTCCTGTCACCTGCCGCCAGGTGCCCCAAGCTAGACCAGGCCTGGGTAAGTGACGTCCGCTCCGTGGGTTCGAGCGAATTCGTGGAGTCGGTGCGGCTCCGCGCGCGTTTCAGACTGAATGTGCAGGACTGCAACGCCACGTACCAAGAGTGCATCGGCCAAGGAGGGTCCGACGGCACCGCCACCAGACCGCTTCCGCGCACATCACCGCCGTTGGTGCTGCCGTGGCCCACTCCTGCAGCGCTGAAACCGCCTCGGCGAATTCGCTCGTCTGCATGTGATCGGCGTAGCCGCGAAAGCTCTCTATCCGCCAGGCGGTGTTGACCGAGTCCGGGCGCGGACGCCGCAACCCGCCGAGCGACGGAAAGTGCCGGTAGTTGATCCCGGAGCCTGGAATGCCCGATCGTGAAGATGGTCACATCGGGTCGAAGTCGTCCGCGCCGCGCACGGTCGAGAACGGCTGCCAGAGATCGGCGATGACGCCCGCGGCCGGCGGCCGGCACACACGCAGCGTCAAGCCGCCTTCCGGCCAGACGATGGTCCCGCCGGAACTGCGCGCCGCCTGCTCGAACAGCTCCAGGATGCAGCGTGGCAGCATTTCGGCCAGGCTGCCGGGGCCGGGCTTCATCTCCCCGTTCCGTAGCGCGGACGACAGATACAGGCGATCCCGCGCGCGCGTCAACGCCACGTACAGGAGCCGCTTGGTTTCCTCGACCTCGCGCGACCGCTCGTCTTCATCCGTCTCCGAATCGAACGCCCCGATCGACACCGAGGCCCCTTCGTCATCTCCGGTCGCGGAGACTCGGATCGGCTGGCGAGGGCCGCCCGCTCCCTTGGCGAGATTGACGACGAATACGATCGGGAACTCGAGCCCTTTCGACGCGTGCACGGTCATTAGGTTCACCGCGTCAAGCGCGTCGACGACGGCGTTCGATTCGTCGCCGGCCGAGAGGGCGTCGAGATAGTCGGCGAACCGTGCGAGCGTCGCGTAGCCGCGGTTCTGAATCCGGCGGACGAGACTCCGCATCTTCTTCAGGTTCTCACGCGCCTGCGCCCGCCGGGGTCCCCTCAGCTCGAACTCGTACGCAGACTCGTCGAGGACCAGCTCGAGCAGTTCGGCCGGTGGCATCCGGTCCACGAGCTCCAGCCATCGCGCGACGTGCGCGCGGGCGAGCGTCAGGATGGCGCGATCTTCCGCATCGAGCGCGCCGAGCGGCGGCGGTGAGGGATCGATGAGCGCGGCCGACAGCCGCGGCGCGAGCCGGACGAGCCCCGCGTCCGACAGCCTGATGACACGCGACCTCAGCAGCGCCGCGGCGCGCAGGTCGGACGTCGGTTCGGCGAGGAAGCGCAGCAGCGCGGACACATCCTTGATCTCGTCGGCGTCGAAGAACCCGAGGCCCTTGTACACGTACGCCGGAATCCCGCGCGCCTCGAGCGCGGCCTCGAACTCCCGGTGGCTGGCGCGGGAGCGGAACAGGATGGCGACGTCGCCGGCCATGGCCGGCCGGCGGACGCCGGTGTCGCGGTCGCGCACGGTGGCGCCGCCCAGCAGCCGTTCGATCTCGCCGGCGACCGCTGCGGCGCAGTCCTCGGG
>JBOGJB010000596.1:0-3695 GCA_050745085.1 Vicinamibacterales bacterium | reverse complement strand
GTCGTCTACGTCGGCACGTGCGCGGCGGTGCTCGCGTTTCGCGGTCCGTCGTTGGCCCGCCGCGTGCCCCCGGCGCTCTTCACCGCGCCGGGCGGTCCCGTCCTCCCCGTCACGGGCATCGTCGTGGCGGTGGCGATCCTCGCGGGGGCGACGTGGCAGGGACATCCCGGCATCCGCATCGGCGCGATCGCGCTCGTCGCGGGGGCCGTACTGTATCTTCTAGCCGCAGATAAACGCAGATAAACGCAGATCGCACACGGAGGTTACATGCTCATTCTTCTGCTTCTCTCGCTGCTCATCCAGCCTGCATCGCCGGCATCGGAGGCGGCAAAGGCTTATGCCGAGGCGAACGACGCATTTGCGAAGGCCGGGAACGACCAGGCTGCGAACGAGAAAACCCTGGCGGCGTTCGAGCGCGCTATCGCGCTCGACCCGTCAAAGGCCGACTATCACGTCGGCAAAGGGCGCACGCTCGCTCGGCTGCGCCGGTACGACGATGCATTCTCCGCGTACGGCGCCGCGCTGAAGCTGGAGCCGAACAACCCGATGATCCTGCGCTACCGGGGGCACAACTACATCAACGTCAAGCGCCTGGACGACGCCCTCGCGGACCTGACGAAGGCCGAGGCCATGAAGAAGGACGACAACGGCATCTACTATCACCTTGCGCTCGCGCACTATCTGAAAGGGAACTACGCGGAAGCCGCGACAGCCTACGAGGGGTGCGTACGCACGGCCCCGGCGACCGACGAAGGGCCCGTCGCGTGCAAGGCCTGGCAGTATCTCGCCCTCCGGCGCGCGGGGCGTGCCGCCGATGCGCAGAAGGTCCTCGAGACCGTGAACGCGGACCTGAAGGTCACCGAAGGCGCCGCATATCTCGACCGCCTCCTGCTGTTCAAGGGTGTGAAGACCGAAGCCGAGGCGGCGAAGCGCATGGAGGAAGGGCCGCTGCAGGTCTCGACGGCCGGCTACGGGATCGGGATGTGGCACCTGCTCAACGGCCGGCCGGACCGCGCGAAAGAGTACTTCACTAAGGCGACGGCGTCGGACGCGTGGAATGCGTTCGGCTTCGTCGCCTCGGACGTGGAGCTCAAGCGAATGAAGTAGGGACCGGCGCTTACGACGGTGATGCGGATGCGATAGTTGCCCGGCGGCACGACCGGCTGCCCGTCTCCGCCATCCAGGACGAAGTACTGACCTCCGAGGAAGAAGCGGTAGGTGTCCGCCCAGCGCAGCTCCGGAACTGCGGGGCCTTCGGGGCCTGGCCGAAGTAGGCGGGGTTCGGGTCGGTGTCGAGCATGCAGAATCCGCGCT
Source organism: Vicinamibacterales bacterium (assembly GCA_050745085.1). Taxonomy (GTDB): domain Bacteria; phylum Acidobacteriota; class Vicinamibacteria; order Vicinamibacterales; family 2-12-FULL-66-21; genus DATAEE01. The sequence goes on along the minus strand of JBOGJB010000596.1, from coordinate 2,381 downwards.
TGGCCGCCTTCCACACGAAATCGTTCGCGCCGATGAGCTGGTAGGTCGCGTAGTGGCGGAAGTGGTAGTGGTTGTGGCACGACGCGAACTCGAACAGTCCGTCGCCCGCGGCGACGTGGTCGTTCGGATCGCCGATGCTGATGTCCGCCGAGCCGATGTTGGGCGTCATGACGGTGAATCGCACGAGCCGCCGCAGGCCGGGCGTGACGTTTCCTTCTTCGGCGCTGCAGACTTGTCCGATCTGCTCGTCCCGCACGACCCATTGTCGCGAGAGGATGTCGCCGCGCACGATGAGATCGGGCGCGGCGGCCTGGGCTGACGAACTCACGCCCGCGGCGTTCGCAGCCGTCACGATCAGGGCCAGGCAGACCGCGGCATAGACGGCAAGAATCATCCGATGACCGGAGAAACGATGGATAGTCATAGACCTCCCGTGGGGCCGGCGAGAGCGGACGGCAGACTATACACCCTTCTCGGCGCGGCGGTGCTCGCGGCCGGCTGCGGCGCGTTCTCCGCGAAGGGCGCGGCCACTCCGGCGCCGCAGGAACTGGCGAAGCTCTGGGACGCCGAGCGGGTCTCGCCGCGCGTCCCGCCGCTCGTCGATCACGCGGAGGTGGTCCGCCGCGTGGAGGCGCTCAAGCGGCGCGACGCGCGCTTCTTCACGGTCGAGGAGATCGGCCGCTCGGTCGAGGGACGCTCGATCAACCACGTCACGGTCGGCCGCGGCCCGTTCAAGGTGCTCCTCTGGTCGCAAATGCATGGGGACGAGCCGACGGCGACCGCCGCGCTGTTCGATCTCTTCGAGTACCTCCATCGCCGTCAGGATGAAGATCCGCCGAAGCGCATCCTCGGCGCGCTCACGCTGCACGTCGTCCCGATGCTGAACCCTGACGGCGCCGAGAAGTTCACGCGCCGCAACGCGCAGGGGATCGACATCAACCGCGACGCGCTGCTCCTGCAGACGCCGGAGGGGCGCGCGCTGAAAGCGCTGCGCGACCGGCTCAACCCCCGCCTCGGGTTCAACCTGCACAACCAGAACCTGCGGACCTCCGTCGGCCGCCCGCCCAGGCCTGCGTCGATTTCGCTCCTCTCGGTCGCCTACGACGAAGCGCGGACGATGAACGAGGGACGACAGCTGACCAGGCAGGTGTGTGCCGTCATCCGCGACGCGCTCGAGCCGCTCGCGGCGGGACAGGTCGGCCGCTACTCGGATGAGTTCGAGGTCCGGGCCTTTGGCGACAACGTGACGAAGTGGGGTACGCCGGTCGTCCTGATCGAAACCGGCCCGTGGCCCCTCGACCTGGCTCAGGGCCGGTCGGCCGAGGACTTTGACGCGCCGCTCATCCGGCTGAACTTCGTCGCGCTCGTGACCGCGCTCGACGCGGTGGCGACCGGCCGCGTGAGGGACGCGGACCCAGCGCGGTACGACTCGCTGCCCGTGAACGAGTTGCGCAACTTTTTCGTCACGATCCGCGGCGCCTCGATCGTCACGGGCACCGGGATCCCGCCCTTTACCGGCGACATCGGACTCGTCGCCACCCGGCGTGTGAAGGCGGAAAACGGAAAGCGGGAGCTGCGTGTCCCGATGGCGGTGGAGGACATCGGCGACCTGCGGACGACCGGCGCGCTCGAGACGATTTACGCGACCGGCCTCACCGCGGCGCCGCTCTTCGACGACAAGCTGAAGGTGGGAGAGACCGTCGATCTCCCGGATCGCTTCGCGAGCACCATCACCGTCGGCGCGCCGGCGGCTATCGTCCTGCTTCGGCCGTCGGGCACCCGGTACGTTGTGGAGCGCGTCATCCGGACCGATCAGTAAGGGTGCTCACGGTGATCCCGGTAGTGATCGTTGGCGCCGGACCGGCCGGGTTAGCCTCGTCACGCGAGCTGTCGCGGCGCGGGGTCGAGCACGTCGTGATAGAGCGCGGCGAAATCGGCCACACGTGGGCGCACCTGTACGACAGTCTCGTGCTGCATACAGGGAAGCACCTCTCGTCGCTGCCGGGCCTGCCGTTCGGCTCACGCACTCCGCTGTTTCCCCCGCGCGCGGCCTTTGTCGAGTACCTGCGGAGCTACGCCGCGCTCTTCAGGCTGCCCGTAAGGACCGGCGTACTCGTCGAGCGCATCGAGCGCGCCGATGGCGCGTGGCTGGTCACGACAAGCGGTGGACCGTTGCAGGCCGGGGGCGTCGTGATGGCGACGGGCATCGTTGCCAACCCGGTGGTGCCGCCGTTTCCTGGACGCGAGCGGTTCAGCGGTGAGGTCCTCCACAGCGTCGAGTACCGGCGGCCCGCGCCGTTTGCAGGGCGTCGCGTGCTCGTGGTCGGCGCCGGCAACTCGGCTGGCGAGATCGCGCCGGAGCTGGCGCGGGCCGGAGCCGC
>JBOGJB010000595.1:0-7472 GCA_050745085.1 Vicinamibacterales bacterium | reverse complement strand
CGCCCGCGGCGAGGTCATCGGCATCAACTCGGCGATCAGCTCGCGCGCGAGCAACATCGGGTTCGCGGTGCCGATCAACCAGGTGAGGGCGATCCTCCAGCAGCTCAAGGCGCGGGGGCGCGTGTCGCGCGGCTTCATCGGCGTGACGCTCACCGACGTGTCACCGGATCTGCAACGCTCGCTGCACCTCCCGACGACGCGGGGCGCCCTCGTGCAGGACGTCAGCGAGCGGTCGCCCGGCGATCGCGCCGGCATCCGCCCGTACGATCTGATTCTATCGGTCGAGGACCGCGAGATCTGGACCAACGACGAGCTGATCCGCGACATCTCCGCGCGTCAGCCGGGCAGCGCCGCGCGGCTGCGCGTCCTGCGCGACGGCCGCGAGCGGAACGTCGTCGTCAAGCTGGCGGAGCGGCCGACCGGCCGGGAGGACGGAGACGTCATCAATCGTCAGGGTCGGGAACCGCAGTCGCCCGCGCCGGCCGACAGCGCCGGCCTGCAGACCCCCGAGCAGCGCCTCGGCGTCTCCGTGCGTGAGCTGGACGACGCGTTCATCCGCCGTGCGGCGATCCCGCCGTCGGTCGAAGGCGTCGTCGTCTCGCGGATCGACGCGGCCGGTCCGGCGTTCCAGTCGGGCCTGGCGCGCGGCAAGGTCATCATGGAGATTAACCGCCAGCCGATCCGCAGCATGCGCGACTTCGAGCGGGTCGTTTCCGCGATTCGGCCGGGAGACGCGATCGCGCTCTACGTCTTCGACCCGCGCCTCCGCCAGCGCGAGATCATCGCCCTCTCGATCGACTGAAACCCAAATGCGACGTGTCAGCGCGCCGAGCGTAAGCGAGCAGCCCTGAGCTTGCGCGAGGCGCAAAGCCGCCGAGCGCGGCGAGCGGGGGGGGCCCCGCGAGCAGGAAAGGAAGCGGCAGGCGCTGGGAGTGGAGCCCCAGCGCGAGACAAAGGGATGAAGCAAAAGATCCTCGTCATCGACGATGAGGCGGCCATCCGCGACTCGATGCGGATGATCCTCGAATACGAAGGGTACGAGTGCATCCTCGCCCCCACGGCACAGGAGGGGCTCGGGCTCGTCGAGCGCGAGCCGCCCGACCTCGTGTTCCTGGACATCAAGATGCCCGGCCTGGACGGCCTGGAGGCGCTGACGAAGATCAAGGCCGCGAACGACGCGCTGCCGGTCGTCATGATCTCGGGGCACGGCACCGCGTCCACAGGTTGGGAGGCGCACAAACTCGGCGCGTTCGCGTTCATCGAGAAGCCGCTCGGCCGCGAGCAGGTCCTTGTGACCGTCAAGAACGCGCTCGAGCAGGAACGGCTGCGCGACGAGAACAAGTCGCTCCGGCGGGCGCTCGATGCGCGTCATCAGATGGTGGGTGAGAGCGCCGCGCTCCGGCAGGTCGGCGAGGCCATCAAGCGCGCGGCGCCGACCAACGCGACGGTCCTCATCCTCGGCGAAAGCGGCGTCGGCAAGGAGCTGGTGGCGCGCGCGATCCACCGCAACAGCCTGCGGAGCCGCGAGCGGTTCATCCAGGTCAACTGCGCGGCCATCCCCGAGGAGCTGATCGAGTCGGAGCTCTTCGGACACGAGAAAGGCTCCTTCACCGGCGCGACCGAGAAGCAGATCGGCAAGTTCGAGCAGGCGGACCGGGGCACCATCTTTCTCGACGAGATCGGCGACATGAGCGCGAAGACGCAGGCCAAGGTCCTGCGCGTGCTCCAGGAGGGAGAAGTCGAGCGGATTGGTTCGGCCCGGACGATCAAGGTGGACGTCCGCGTCATCGCCGCGACGAACAAGGACCTCGAGGAGGAGATCAGCAAGGGCACCTTCCGCGAGGACTTGTATTTCCGCTTGAGCGTGATCCCGGTCCCGGTGCCGCCGCTCCGCGAGCGGCCGGAGGACATCGCGTTGCTCGTGCGGCATTTCGTGGACGCGTTCGGTCGCGAGAACAACCGCCGGGCCCCGAAGTTCGGCCCGCAGGCGCTCGACGCGCTCAAGTCGCATCGCTGGAAGGGGAACGTCCGGGAGCTGCAAAACACGGTCGAGCGGCTCATCATTATGGCGCCCGGGGAGACGATCGACGCGGATGCCGTGCGGCAGGTGCTGCGGGTTGAAGCGCGGCCGCAGACCCACGATAATAGAGAGGACAGCCCCGGCACGCTGCACGGCTTCAAGGAATGGGCCGAGCGCCGCTTCATCGTTCAGAAGCTGCGCGAGAACGGCTGGAACATCTCGAAGACCGCCGAGGTCATCGACACGCCGCGCAGCAATCTCTACAAGAAGCTGGAGCAGTACGGCATCCGTCAGGAGACGGATGGGTAGCTCTTTGACATTCCGCCGCAGCAGGCCAGACGACCGCCGGCGGTTTTCCGCCGGAGGAAAGTCCGAACTCCGCAGGGCAGTGCGCCGGGTAACGCCCGGTCAGGGTGACCTGAAGGACAGTGGCACAGAAAACATACCGCCTCGCAAGGGGCAAGGGTGAAAAGGTGCGGTAAGAGCGCAACGCGCTCGTGGCAACACGGGCGGCAGGCAAAACCCCGCACGGAGCAAGGCCAAATAGGGAGGCGAACGAGGACGGCCCGTCCGATGCCTCCGGGTAGGCCGCTCGAGCCCGTCAGCGATGACGGGACCAGAGGAATGGTCGTCACGCCGTAGCCGCGCAAGCGGCGAAGGCGGACAGAATTCGGCTTACGGCCGGCTGCGGCGGAACCTCCCTTAGAATCACGACATGCAGCTCAGGTCGTCATTGTTCCTGATTGCGATCCTCGCGGGAGCAGTCGTCGGCGGCGGGCAGCCGCCCGTTCCCGGCCGGCTCCGCCCGCGCCCCGGCGAAGGGCAGACGCCGGAGTGGCCGCCGCCGTCGATCGTCGACTACAAGCCGAAGTCGACGCTCGTTGTTCCGGCGCACCCGCGGCCGAAGGCGAAGTACCCGGTCATCGACATTCATAGCCACCATTTCCAGATCCCGAGCGCCGAGCAGTTCAACAAGATCGTGGCGGCGATGGACGCGAACAACCTGCGTGTGATCGTCAACCTGAGCGGCGGGTCCGGCGCGGGGCTTCAGAAATACCTCGACGCGCTCCGCGCCAGCCCGCATCGCGATCGCATGGTCCTGTTCGCGAACGTGGACTTCTCGGGCGTCGCCCCTGGTTTCGGCGACAAGGCGGCGAAGCAGCTCGAGGCGGACATCAAGGCTGGGGCGCTCGGGTTGAAGATCTACAAAGACCTCGGCCTGCGCCTGAGGAAAGCCGACGGGACGCGCCTGAAACTGGACGACCCGGAGCTCGATCCCATCTGGGAAACGTGCGGCCGTCTGGGCGTCGCTGTTCTGATCCACACCGCGGACCCGGCGCCGTTCTTCGATCCGATCGACTACACCAACGAGCGGTGGCTGGAGATGGCGCTGCATCGATCGCGCCGCTATCAGGACCCCTCGTACGCGCGCTTCGAGGAGCTCGTCGCCGAGCGCGATCGGATGTTCGCCAAGCACCCGAAGACGGTGTTCATCGCGGCGCACATGGCGTATCACGCGAACGATCTCGGACGCCTCGGCCGGCTGTTCGATCGGCTGCCGAACGTCTATGCGGAGGTGGGTGCCGTCCTCGCGGAGCTGGGGCGCCAGCCACGTGCGGCCCGCGCCTTCTTCGAAAGGTACCAGGACCGGCTGCTGTTCGGGAAAGACAGCTTCCAGCCGGATGAATATCCGTACTATTGGCGCACGTTCGAGACCGCTGACGAGTACTTCGACTACTACCGCGGCTACCACGCCTTCTGGAAGTTGTACGGACTGGATCTGCCCGATGCGGTCCTGCGAAAGCTGTACTACGCCAATGCCTTGAAGCTGGTGCGCGGTCTTCCGAAGGCATGATTCGCTACCTCGTCACCGGAGGCGCCGGATTCATCGGATCCCATCTCGTCGGGGAATTGACCCGGCGCGGCGCAGCCGTCCGCGTCGTCGATAACCTGATCACTGGTAAGCGGCGAAACCTCGATCACGTGCCCGGCGTGGAGTTTCTCGAGGGAGACCTGGCCGACCTGAGCGTCGCCGAGCGCGCGGTGGAGGGATGTGCCTTCGTGCTGCACCAGGCGGCGATCCCATCGGTGCCGCGATCGGTGCAGGATCCGATCGTCTCGAACCGCGCCAACATCGACGCCACGCTCAACGTGCTGGTCGCCGCGCGCGATGCCGGCGTCAAGCGCGTGGTGTACGCCGGCTCCTCGTCCGCGTACGGGAACACGCCGACGCTCCCGAAGCGCGAGGATATGCCGCCGGGCCCGCTGTCGCCGTACGCCTTACAGAAGCTGGTGGGCGAGCAGTACATGCAGATGTTCACGCGGCTGTACGGCCTCGAGACGGTGACGATCCGCTTCTTCAACGTCTTCGGCCCGCGCCAGGATCCGTCGTCGCCGTACTGCGGCGTGATCTCGGTCTTCATCAGCGCGCTCGTGGACGGCCGCCGGCCGACCATCTACGGCGACGGCGAGCAGACGCGCGACTTCACCTACGTTTCGAACGTCGTCGACGGCGTGCTGCGCGCGTGCGAAGCGCCGAAGGCGAGCGGGGAAGTGATCAACGTTGCGACCGGCGGACGGATATCGCTCAATCAGCTGTTCAGTATGGTCCGTGCGCTGACCGGATCTTCTTTCGAGCCGGTTTACGCGGAGGAGCGAGCGGGGGACGTGCGCGACTCGCAGGCGGACATCACGAAGGCGTGCGAGCTGCTCGGCTACACGCCGAGCGTCTCGCTGGAGGAAGGGCTGAACCGGACGCTCGAGTGGTATCGGGCGTCGCTCACCGCGACTTGACGACTTCGTCCGTCGTCACCCGGAACTTCCTGAAGCGGGAGTAGGTGGCGGTGCCCACGAGCTCGTAGCCCCGCCCGGTGTATTTCTCCTTCAGCTCGGCCGGCAGCCGGATGTCGACCGCGTCATGCGGCTCGAAGCTCACGACGATCTCCGCCCGGAACTCCGCCAGTTTCGTCCGCACCATCGTCCGGAGGACAACGCCGGTTGACGGATCGATCCAGAACGTCCCGGAGGCCGGCAGGCTGGCCCCACCGGTCGTACGGATCAGCGTCGGAAGGCCGACCTCTTCGAAGCGCACCTCCCACACCGTCACGCCGTCGATGCGATCCACGCCGGTCTTCCGGAAGACCGACTTGAGCTGATTGAACGGCAGCAGGAACTGGAGCGCCTGCGTCGGCACGTTCACGGTGCGCTGCACGGGCCCGAGGTTGTAGCGCGCGCCCTCTTCCGTGAGACGCCAGGCCCGATCGTAGGCGGAGCCGGAATCGTCGACGAGGAGCTTCGTCAGGCGCTCCTCGCGGGCGCGAACGGGCTTGCCGTCCACCTCGAACACATCGCGGAACGGGATCCAGAGGTCGGTCTCCTGCGATCGCACCATCAGGAAGTCCGACTTCAGCTCGCGCCGCTGATGCTGATCCTCGGGGCGCGTCCCGCGCCCGCCGAAGGACTGCTGCTGGACAGGCATGACCAGTCTCTGCTGGTAGTGCTCCTCCGCGACGACGGAGGGGATGGCACGCTCGAAGCGGAGGACGTAAGACCCGGCGCGGGAGAGGACCTCCTCGAGGGTCGGTGCAGCCTGCGACGGTTCGGCCTGCGGCGACACGGTCGCTCGCACGAGGGTCACCGCGAGCAAGAGCGCTACTCCGGTTGTCATCGGCGGCGTCTCCGAGCATACACCGCTCCGAGTCCTTCACGGTGTCACCGGCCAACCTCCTCCAGATCAGCGCGATGCGGCATCGCGGCGTGTTCGAGCGCGAGTGGCTGGGGGTTTGCCATCTCGGCCGCGGTCCGCGCGCGGATCGCCACCAGCCGGCAACCTCCCGGCTGGCACGCATCGCACGCAGGATCAAAATCCTAGCTTGCCTTTAGAAGGAGGAGCAGATGAATCGTGTGATGTTCGGTCTCGGGTTGATGGCGGCGCTGGCGCTTGCGTCGGCCGCGTCGGCGGGCCAGAAGCAACCGGGCGAGAGCGCCGACAAGAAGACGGTGGCCGCGCCGACGGTCAACATCAACACCGCCGGGGTGGTGGAGCTGGAGTCGCTGCCGGGCGTCGGCACAAAAACCGCCCAGCGCATCGTGGACTACCGGCAGAAGAACGGCGCCTTCAAGAAGATCGAGGAGCTGATGAACGTGCGGGGCATCGGAGAGAAGAGCTTCCTGAAGATCAAGGATCGTCTCACGGTCGGTGCGCCGCGCGCCGAGAAGACCGGCACGCCGCTCTGATGGCTGCCGGCGTGTGCGGCCGGCGGGGTGGCGCCCCCCGCCGGCCACTGGTCTTGGTCGGTGGCGTTCGCGGATTCACGGTGATCGAGGCGCTGTTCGCAGTCGCAGTGGCCGTCACCCTCATCAGCATCGCGGTGCCCGTCACGCTCGAAGGTCTCGAGGAAACGCGGACGCGCGGCGCGGCACGGTACCTCGCAGGGCGTATCCGCCTCGCGCGCGCGATGGCCGCGGCAAGGTCGAGGACCATCGGGCTGTGTTTCGCGCGCGCGGAAAGCGAATACGCCTACGCGTTCTACGAGGATGGCGACCGCGACGGGATCCGGACAGACGATATGCAGCGCGGCACCGACCGTGTGCTCGAGCCGCTCGAGCGCCTGACCTCCTCCTTCCCCGGCGTCCGGTTTGGCTTTCTCGACGGGGTGCCTCCGATCGGAGGGGACGCAGGCGACTCAAGCGACCCTGTTCGCGCGGGGTCGTCCGACATCCTGTCGCTCAGTCCCAACGGCACCGCGACCGCCGCAACCCTGTACATCTGTGGTCCGACGCGCTCACAATACGCGGTCCGCGTGCTCGGGACGACCGGCCGCACGCGCGTGTTTCGGTTCGACCGGGCCGCCGCGGCATGGATCGAGAAGTAGTCGATCGGCGCCGCTCGCGGCGCTGGCCGGCCGGCGCCATCCTCTGGACCAGGGTGCGCCTCCGGCCGGGGCGCGAGGCCGCGCTCGTCAACCTCTGCGAGCGCGGCGCGCTCGTCGAAGGTCCGGCGCGCCTCCATCCCGGCGCCGCCGTCGTTCTTCAACTGGTGGGTCCCGCCTGCCCCGAGCGGAGTCGAGGGGCGCAGTCCACTCCGATCCCAGGCACCGTCATCCGCTGTCACGTGTCTTCGCTCGACGGGACCGCCGGAGTCCGCTATCGCGGAGCGATCAGGTTCGACAGCGCGATCGAGGTTGGTCGCGACCCACGAAATGGCAACCCGGAATGATCCCGTGCGTCACTTCACGTGCGCGCGCCTGGGTAGCCTCGACCCATCGCGGGAAATATCGTCCTGACCCGTTCGGGCACGCGTTACCCGGAGGCCAGCGGCGAGCGCGCCGCGCGTGTGACACGGGCGCCGGGCGAGCGAAGCAAGTCCTTCGCAACGTGACGGTTGCGATCACACGAGAGACGATGGCACTTCGTTTGGAAGAGACACCGCTCGGTTTCACCCGTCATGGAT
>JBOGJB010000594.1:0-18216 GCA_050745085.1 Vicinamibacterales bacterium | reverse complement strand
CCGGAGGCGCCGACGTGCAACACTTGATGCTGTCGCGCGCCACACGTGACGCGCTGTACCTCGCGTTGGCCGGATTGGTCCGCGACGGCGTGATCGACCAGGAGCGCGCGGTCGAGATGGGGCGCGGGGTCCTGCGCGAAAACGCGCGCCGGCTGTATGGATGGAAATAGTAAGCATCCGATGCTGAGGACCCTTGTCGCCATGCTCGTGCCGGCGGTCTTCGCGACCGCGTTAGAGTCTCCGTTCGTGTTCGGCGTACCCACAAATCTCGGGCCACTGATCAACACCCCGAGTTTTGATGGCGGCCCCAGCCTCTCCGCCGACAGTCTCACCCTGTACTTCGTTTCGGCACGTCCCGGCGGCGTTGGAGGTGACGACCTGTGGGTAAGCAGACGGCAAGCGAAGCACGAGCCGTGGGAGGCGCCGGTAAACCTCGGATCAGGGGTGAACAGTGCGGAAGGAGACGCGTCGCCGAGCATCTCATCGGACGGGCTCGAACTCTATTTTGACAGCGGCCGGCCCGGCGGGCAGGGCAGCGGAGACATCTGGGTGACGACGCGGGCGAGCACGTCCGATGCCTGGGCACGCCGCGCAATCTCGGGCCTGTTCTCAACAGCGCGTCGGCGGACAGCGTGGCAAAGCTCTCAGCCGACGGGCTGTCGCTGTTCTTTGCGTCCAGCAGACCGGGCGGTCTTGGGATGAGGGATGTCTGGGTCTCGGCGCGGCCATCGCGATCCGAGCGCTGGCAGGCGCCGATCAATCTTGGCGCCGCCGTCAACAGTCCTGCGAACGAATGGTGTCCAGGCATCTCGCCGGATGGCCTCACGCTCATCGTCAACTCGACCAGGGCTGGCGGTCTGGGCGGAGAGGACCTCTGGATGACCACACGCGCAACACGTTCCTCGCCCTGGATCCCCGTCGTCCATCTCGGTGCGGGCATCAATACGCCGGAGGAGGATGCGAAGGCGGAGTTTTCCGCGGACGGTTCAACGCTGTTGTTCATGTCGACGCGGCCCGGCGGGCAAGGGTTTTTCGACATTTGGGAAGTGCCGATCGTGAAGTCGCCTTGAACGCAAGGATCAACCATGAGGAAGAGCCTAGTGCCAGCCGCGTTGCTCACTCTGGTTCCAACCGTACAGGAGGTCGTATGAGGTCGCCGCTTTTCGGTTTCTTTGTAGCAGTCGGGACCTGCGCCGCGGTCACACACGCTCAACAATCTCCACCTCAACCAGCTCCTGAGATACAGACACTTACCAAGGCACTCGCTGGACGATGGTCTACCCATGAGAAGTACGAACCCACCGGCCCGACGCCGAATGGAGGAATCGGCCGTGGCGACCTGGTCTGGCGATCCGGCCCGGGAGGATTCACGTTGCTGGAGGAGTACCACTCGAAAACGCCCATGGGGGAGCTGTTTGGGTTTGGTCTCGTGTGGTGGGACCAGGTAAAAGGCCTTCAACACATCTGGTGCATCAACGTGAACCCGGGTGGTTGCGAGATGTTTCCGCCTCCTCCGCGTCCGGGTCCGAAATGGGACGGGAAGCAGCTCGTTATCGACACAGAGGTAGAAATAGCCGGAAAGAAATACGTCTGGCATGAAGCGATCTCTGATATCTCCGCGACGTCTTTTACTCAAACGGTCGACATCGGTGAAGCCGGTGGCGCGATGAAGCGCTGGCTGACTAGTACCGCGACGAAGGTCACGAGGTCGGCAAACGGAACCGTTCTCAGACGTCCGGACGTCGCGGCCCCACCACGGCGATTCCTTATCCCACGGGGCACATGACACTCAGCAGCAGTATCCATTCGGTCCCTTGGCGGCGCACACGTCGAGCTGCTGAGGTCGCTAAAGCCCTCCGCGCCGCATCGTCCACTAGCGCACGGCCAAACCTACCTGATCAGGGGATTGCCGGCCATTGCCCGACGCCGCAGGCTAGTTGCCGACCGTCACGACCGCTCTCAAGAGATCGCGGTGAACGCCATGCGAAAGACAACGTCATTTCTCGGTCGAAGCCATTGGCTCATCTGGCTTGTGGGAGGCGTGTGGGCGGCGGTCGGCGTGATGGCGCAGGAGACGATTATTCCTCGCGTGCCGAATCCTCCCCTGGCCAGCGACCTGTCAAACCTCCCGGGCGATCTGCGGGCGGTCGCGGTGCCCGGTCCGCCGAGCCTCGGCGACTTCGTGAAGGATCCCCAGGCGGCGATCGCGCTCGGCAAGGCGCTCTTCTGGGACATGCAGGTCGGCAGCGACGGCGTGCAGGCGTGCGCGAGCTGCCCCGGCTTCCTCGAGGGGCCCTTCGCCCCGGGACCCCTGATGGCCGCTGCCCGAAGCGAGCTCACGCTGAAACGGAGGTTCGCGGATTCTCCGCGAGCAGCACCGGCAGGCCGGTCTCGTCGCGCAGGCGCCGGTCGAGGTCGAGAAGCTGTGCAGCCGGCTGCCCGATAGGTTGAAATGAGCGATCGACAGGGCGAATCTGGCCATGGCAGATCGGCCGAGCGGGCCATGTCATCGGGACATCTCCCTACCCCGATAGATGAATGACGCGATGACATGGCCAGATGATCCGATCACCCATGGCCAGATTCGTTGTCGCGGTCAGTTTGCGACGCTTACACTCTTCGGCTTCGGTACGGGCATCTCCTCGCGAGTAGGCCCGTAGACGCCGGTCGGACGTCCTCCGGCGAGGCGGCACATCAAGACCAGCTGGCCGCGGTGATGGATGCCGTGAAGCAGCACCAGGTTCCACAGAAGGTCCCGCACGCTCATCGGCCCCAAGTTGAAGAAGGACAGGCTTCGATCCAGATCCTCCGGCGTCAGCTTGCGCACCCGCCCCACCGCATCGCGGTGAATCCGCTCGAAGCCCGGCGCCAGCTCCTGGACCTGTCGCGGCCGCTCGATCCCCGGGGGCTTCACCTCAGGAGCGAACTGTCCGAGCTCGATGCCATGGGTGATGTACGCGTCGCCCTCGGCCAGGTGCCACGCGAGCTCGCCCAACGAGCGCCCGTCGGGATCCGGCCGGAAGTCGTACTTCTCGCGGGGCAATGCGCGGAGCAGATTCGCCGTCTTTTCCGCCTCTCGCTCCCACACGTCGATGAATCGCTCGACCTCGTTTGGTGCCATGATCTGTCCCTCCTGCAAAAATGGGCGACGACACGCACGCCGCGGCCTCAACCACCAGACGCCGGTAGACTACAATATAGTTGACCGGTTGTCTACTCAGGCCGGGCCGGGCGATACTCTTTTACCGACATGGGACGAACCAGCGACGCCAAAGCCCGCCTGGTTGCCGCGATGGCCGACCTCGTGCACCGGCGAGGCTACCTCGGCGTCGGCGTCGACGAGGTCTGCAAGGCGGCGGGCGTCAAGAAAGGGAGCTTCTACCATTTCTTCCCGTCCAAGCGGGACCTGATGCTGGCGGCGCTCGACCAACACTGGCAGATGGGCCGCGACCACGTGATCGACGCGGCGTTCAACGACCACCTGCCGCCGCTCGAGCGAATCGAACGGTTTTTCGCCGTTGTGGCTGGACTCGAGGCGGCAAACAGAGACTCGAGGGGTCACGTCCTCGGTTGCCCGTTTGGCAATATCGCCGCCGAGGTCGGCACGTCGGACCCGGCGCTCACCAAGCGGGCGGATGAAGCGTTCTGGGGGTTCGCGGGGTTCGTTCGCGACGCGCTCAGCGACGCAAAAACGCGCGGTGATCTCGAGCGGACTGTCGACGTGAACGAAGCCGCAGACGCGGTCGTCGCGTACTTCGAGGGCCTTGCCCTCCTCGCGAAGACGCGCAACGACCCGTCACTCATCCTCCGACTCGGCGCACGCGCCGTGCAGCTGGCGACGCGGCCGCCACATCGGGCGGCTCGACGACGACGGAAAACGGTGAAAAGGAGATCCTAGTGTTGATTGGAATGGTTGCCGCAGGCATCCTGATCCTCTCGCTCGAACCCTCGGCTGGCCAGCAGAGTGTGGTGGCTCCCCCGATTGACGTTCAGACGCTCGGCCCTCAGGTTGGCGCCACGGCGCCGGGCTTCAGCCTGCCCGACCAGCAAGGACACACGCGCACGCTTCAGTCCCTTTTGGGACCCAAGGGCGCGGTCCTCGTCTTCTACCGGTCGGCCGACTGGTGACCCTATTGCAAGACGCAGCTCGTGGAGCTGCAAGGACGACTCGAAGAGATTCAACGCTCAGGAATGGGCCTCGCGGCGATCAGCTATGACCCAGTTCCGGTGCTCGCCGACTTCGCGACGCGTCGCGGGATCACGTTTCCGCTGCTGTCAGACGCCGGATCCGCCGTGATCAAGGCGTACGGGATTCTGAACACGACCATCCCGACGACGAATCAACAGTCGTATGGAGTTCCGTTTCCTGGCACGTTCTTCGTGGACCGGCGGGGGATCGTGACGTCGAGGGTGTTCGAGGCCGCGTACCAGGAGCGCAACACGATCGCGAGCCTGATGGTCCGGTCGGGGGGCAACATCGAGGCGCCCGCGACGAACGTGACGGCTCCCCACCTCCAGCTCATGACCTTCTCGACCGACCAGACCGTCGCGCCTGGGACCCGCTTCTCTCTCGTCCTCGATGGCGTGCCGGACCGAAACGTGCACGTCTATGCGCCAGGCGTGACAGGCTACAAGCCGATTACGGTTACGATCGATCCACAGCCGGGAGTCGTCCTGCGAACAGCGGAGTTTCCACAGGCCGAGATCTACCACTTCAAACCGTTGAACGAACAGGTGCCGGTGTACCAGAAGCCCTTCCGGATTATCCAGGACGTCATGATCGACCCTTCGGCTCAGGCGCAGGCGGCGCTCCAGGGCGCATCGAGCATCACGATTCGCGGTACGGTGAGTTATCAAGCCTGCGACGACACGGTCTGTTTCAATCCGCAGACGGTGCCCGTGACCTGGACGGTCGCGTTGAAGAGTCTGGATCGCGAGCGTGGGCTACGGCACGATCGTCGTTGACAGCGCCGAAGGTCGAAAAGCTGCGCAGCCGCCTGCCCCACGGGCTGAAGTGACCTTCTGCGGGCTGAGGGTCGCGACCGCTTCTCCTACTCGTACCTCAACGCTACCATCGGATCGACTCTCGTCGCTCGTCGCGCCGGGAAGTAACAGGCCGCCAGGCCGGCCAGCGTCATCACTCCAACGGCGACGGCGAGCGTGATCGGATCGCGCGGCGAGATGTTCCACAGCTGGTTCGCCAGCACGCGCGTCGCCGCGACGCTCGCGAACAGGCCGATCGCCACGCCGGACGCGACGAGACGCAGCCCCATCCGAACGATCATCCCGAGCACGTCGACGCGGCGGGCGCCGAGCGCCATCCGCAGTCCGATCTCCTGAGTCTGGCGCGACACGGTGTACGCGATCACGCTGTACACGCCGATGGCGACGAGGAGCAGGCCCACGCCCGCAAAGACCCCCAGCAGTACGAGGGCGAAGCGCGGCTCCGCATACGAGAACTGCTTCAGGAACCCTTTGAGCGTGCCGGTATTCGTCAGCGCCACGCTGCGATCCACGGCCCAGATCTCGCGCCGCACGCTGTTCAACAGCGCCTCGGGCGCAGTTGCCGTCCGGACCAGAATCCCACGCTCGAAGGCGCCCGTGATCGTGTACGGGATGAAGGCCTCGGGCATCGGGGGCTCCTTGATGCCCTGGTTCCGGGCATCCGAGATGACGCCGACGATCTCGAACACCGGATTCTCGACCGCCGTCCCGTCGGGCAGCGTCTCGAGCAGCGCGAACTTGATGCGCTGGCCCACGGGATCCTCGGGCCCGAAGAAGCGGTTCACAAGCGTCTGGTTCACGACCGCCACGCGCCGCGCGTCCGTCACGTCCTCCTTCGACAGCGTTCGCCCGCGAATCAGCCGCAATCCCAGCGTCGGGAAATAGCCCTCGCTGCACAACTGAAAGAGCGCCAGCCGCTTTTCCGTCTGCGGCCTGCCGGGGATGTCGACGTCGCTGCGAATCCCGCCGTACGGCGGCAGCGTCGACGTCTCCGTCGCCGCAACGACGCCCGGCAGCGCGTGGAGGCGCTGGAGCAGCGCGTCGAAGAAGCGCTGCTTCGCGGCCGCGGTGCCGAACTGGCCGCGCGGGAGCGGCAGCCGCGCTACGAGAATGTTGTCCGGGTTCAGCCCGAGATCGACGCGCTGCAGGTTGACGAAGCTGCGCATCAACAGGCCGGCGCCCGCCAGCAGCATCAACGAGAGCGCCACCTCGACGACCACGAACGTGTTGCGCATCCAGCCGCGGCGGAATCCTCCGCTCACGCCCTTGCCCGAGCCCTTGAGCGGCTCGACCATGTCGCGCTTCGCGCTCTGCAGCGCGGGCGCGAGCCCGAACACCAGCGCCGTGCACATCGCGATGGCCAGGCTGAAGATCAGCACGGGCACATTCAGCCGGATCGCTGCCTCGCGCGGGATCAGCCCGTCGGGAATCAGCAGCACCAGGGCCTTGATCCCGCCGTATGCGAACAGCCAGCCGACGAGTGCGCCGCAGACGGCCAGCAGCAGGCTCTCGATGAGCAGCTGACGCACCACCCGGAGCCGGCTCGCGCCGAGCGACAAGCGAATCGCCATCTCGCGCTCACGGGCAGCGCCGCGGGCCAGCAGCATGTTGCCGACGTTGCTGCACGCGATGAGCAGCAACAGTCCCACAGCCGCCGCCAGCGTGTACAGCGTCGTCTTGAACTGCCCGACGATGCTCTCGGCCCAGCCGACCACGAGCACGGTGAACTGCTTCGGGTAGCGGTCCGGATAGACCTTCGCCAGCCGGCGCGCGATGACGTCGACGTCCGCCGCCGCCTGCTGATAGGTGACTCCCGGCTTCAGCCGAGCCTGGAACATGAAGAAGCGGCGGTTCACCTGCGGATCGCCGCGGTTCAACACGACGGGACGGTACAGGTCGGCTGCGAGCTTCGTGAATCGCTGCGGCATGACGCCGACGCACGTCGTCGGCACGCCGTTCAGGACGAAGGTGCGACCCAGGACGCCAGGGTCGAGGTTGTAGCGGCCGAGCCACATCTTGTAAGACATCACGAAGACCGCCGGCGCTCCCGGTTTCACATCGTCCGGCGTAAGGCCCCGGCCGAGGAGTGGCGCGACGCCGAGAAACCGGAAGTTGTTGGCCGTGACGACGCCCCCGACGAACTGCTCGGTCCCGTCGTCGGTCGCCTGAAGCACGTCTTCGTTCGTACCGCCGATCACGTCCTCGAAGACGTGGCTCTGCTCCTGGTAGTCGAGGAACTCGGGGACCTGGAAGAAGTTGCGGCCGCCGGGCCGGGCGCTGCTCACGTCATGAATCTGGAAGGTGACGACCCGCTCGGCGTCAACGTAGGGAAACGGATCCAGCAGGACGTTCTGAATCACGCTGAAGATAGTGGTGGCAGCCCCGATGCCGAGCGCCAGGGTCAACACCGCCAGAGAGGCGAATGAGGGCTGGCGATAGAGACCGCGCCATCCATACCGCACGTCCTGCCAGATCGTCTGCATGGGTGCTTAGACGGAGGATGCGCGGGGACGGTTGACGAATTCGCAGAAGACGACCGTCTACTCGACCGCCACTCTCTTGAGGAGCGGACGATCCGTCAGCAGCTTGCCCGCGCCGAGCACGACCGTCGCGAGCGGATTCTCCGCGAGCAGGACCGGCAGGCCGGTCTCTTCGCGCAGGCGCCGGTCGAGGTTCCGGAGCAGCGCGCCGCCGCCCGTCAGCACGACGCCACGATCGAAAATGTCGCCGCACAGCTCGGGCGGAACGCGCTCGAGCGCCTCGCGCACGGCCTTCACGATCACACGCACCGGCTCCGACAGCGCCTCGCGGATCTCGACGTCGGTGATGGTGACGGTGCGCGGCACGCCCTCCGACATATGCCGCCCCTTCACATCCATCTTCAACGGCGAGTCGAGCGCCGCGGCCGACCCGACCTCAAACTTGATCTGCTCGGCGGTGCGCTCGCCGATCAGCAGATTGTGCTTCTTCTTCATGTACTGGATGATCGCGGCGTCCAGATCGTCCCCCGCCACGCGCAGCGACCGGCCGTAGACGACGCCCGCCATCGAGATGATCGCGATGTCCGTCGTCCCGCCGCCGATGTCGATGACCATGTTCCCCGTGGGTTCCGTCACCGGCAGACCGGCGCCGATCGCGGCCGCCATCGGCTCGTCCACCAGGTGCACCTCGCTCGCCTTGAGCCGGACCGCCCCTTCTTTCACCGCCCGCCGCTCCACTGGCGTGATCTCCGGCGGCACACCGATCACGAGCCGCGGCCGGACGAGCGCGCGGCCCCGATTCACTTTGCGAATGAAGTGCGCGAGCATCTTCTCAACCGCCTCGAAGTCGGCGATCACCCCGCCCTTCATCGGCCGGATCGGCGTGATGTTGGGCGGCGTCCGCCCGAGCATGTCGCGCGCCTCGGTCCCGACCGCCTCGACGCAGCCGCGCTGCGTGTTGAAGGCGACGATGGATGGCTCGTCCAGGACGATGGCGCCCCGGGTAAAGATGCACGTATTGGCAGTGCCGAGATCGACCGCGACGTCCGAGGAAAAGCCGGAAAACAGCGTCATGAACAGGCTCCCGCAAGGGTGGGCTGGTAAGGCATATCAGAGTCCGGCCCGCGCCGCCGCAGGATCGCTGAAAAACCCGCCTGAATCGTGCAGAAGTGAGCAGAAGTCGCGGGGCGGGCGCCGCGCGCGCGTCACAGATCGCGGCAGTCGATTACGTTTCTGGGTGCACCGGCGCCTTCAACACCGTGAAGCACCCTGAGCACCTTGAGCACTCCTGAGCACCCTGAGCACCTAAAAAGCCGCGACCGCCCGAAGCGGGCCCCCCGAGCCACCTTCGATCTTCATCGGCAGCGCGATGACGGTCGCGCCGCGCGGCGGGAGTTGATCGAGATTGGTCAGATTCTCGAGGTTGGAGACGTTGCGCGCAGCGGCCAGGCGATGAACGACGTAGTCCTGCGAGCGGCCGTAGTCGATTGACGCGGTATCGAGGCCGAGCGCAGCGACCTGACGCGACTCGACGAGCAGGCGCCCGGCCTCTTCGCCGTAACCAGGGAAACTGAGCTTCGACGCGTCGCCCGGCGTGTCGTCGCCGAGATACGCCTTCGCGTCCGGCCAGTGCCGGCTCCAGCCGGTGCGCAGCAGGACGATCGTCCCGGCCGCGATCCGGCCGTGCCGCTTTTCGAACTCCTCCACATCGGCGCGCGTGAGCCGGTAATCGCGGTCCTTCGCCGCGGCCGACGTGACGTCGATCACGACCGCCGGCGCGATGAGACGATCGAGCGGGATCTGATCCGCCGTCCACTTCCCTTCCCCGAAGTGGCCCGGCGCGTCCAAGTGCGTCCCGCCATGCTCCGGCGTGCAGAAGCTGTACGCGGAGTAGAACCACCCGCCCTCCGTTGTGCCATAGGCGAGCTTCTCGTGCTGGAACTTCGTCGGCGACGTCGGCCAGTAGAGCGTGCGCGGGCCGTACGCGTGCGTCAGATCGATGAGGCGGCGGCCCGAGATATCGAGCGGCTGGAGAGCGGTCGCGGTTGACGCCTCGTGCCAGACGAAAGCCGCCACACACACGGTGATCGTCAGCAGGGCTGGTCTCAACCCGTGAAATCCGTGCAATCCGTGGCCCGTTCGTGATGGGCGCAATCCTTGGCCCGCTCGTGATCGGCGAAATCCGTGGCTCATGTCGCACTCTCCATCTTCGCCGCGATGGCCTCGAACTCCGGCCGCGCGCCGGTCCATCGCAGCTCGTCCACCGACGCGAACACCGGCACGTCGGTCCTGAGCGTCGCCAGGTCGCGGAATAGAAACGCCAGGTCCCGCTGCTCCTCAAGCACGCGCGCGAGCGCGCCGGCGTTCCGCACGTTGGCGTGCCACTCCCGATAGTCGCGCGGGATGTTCTCGATTTTTTTGAAGCGCGCAAGCACCTCGGACGCGGACTTCTGGCCCCAGCCGGGCAGCCCGGGATAGCCGTCGGACGCGTCGCCGACGAGCGCGAGCCAGTCCGGAATCGACGCAGGTCCTACGCCGAACTTCTTCACGACGTCCGGCTCGGTGCGCACCTCGCCGGTCCGCCGATTCAGCTGCACGACGCGATCGCCGCGCACCGACTGCGCGAGGTCCTTGTCGGGCGTGCAGATAATCACCCGCTTCACCGTCTTGTCTGCCGCCGCCTTCTCGGCCGCCGACGCCAGCGCATCGTCCGCCTCATGCTCGACCATCGGCCAGACGACGATGCCGGCGGCGAAAAGCGCGACCTCGAGCGGCTCGAACTGCGCGAGGAGATCGGGATGGACCCCGGCGCCCGTTTTGTATCCTCGCCACATCCGGTTGCGGAACGACTCGATGACGTGATCGGTCGCGACGCCGACGTGCGTCGTCCCGCGCTGGATCATGCCGAGGACTGAATTGACCACGCCGCGGACGGCGGCGATCTCCCGTCCGTCAGCATCCTTGGCGGACGGCAATGCATAAAAATGACGAAACAGCTCGTAAGTTCCGTCAATGAGATGGACGTTCACGACTGGACGCGCGCGAGGAGGTGCAAATCGACGACGTGCTTGCGCGTCGAGAGGCGCAGCTCGGATAACAACGGCGGTAAATCGGCGGCGCCGGCCCGGTCGAGGATCGGGCGGATGTCCACGAAGACGCGGTCCCCTTCCATGCGCACGCCGGGCGGCAGCGCCTTGAAGAACGACGCCGCCGACCCGGCCAGCGCCGCGAGGCCCGGCAGCAGCGTGCGCCACCGGAAGACGAACTCCGGGGACTCGGGGAGCGCGGGCTGACGGTCGAGGACCGCCTCGACGGCAATCGACGGCAGGACGCTCGGCGAGAGCTGCAGGTCCAGATGGAACCGGTCGTCAGGATGGACGACGACGGTGACGCCGCGCAGGCGCCCTTCGGATCCCGCCAGCGCGTCCGCGAGCGCGCGGTTGATCAGCGCTTCCGGAATCGCGAGATCGATCGCGGCGCGGCTGCCGGCAAGCTCGGTGAAGCGGCCGCGGCGGAGGTCGTCGAAGAGGCCGGCAAGAGAGGATTTCATGGACAGTACGACACTAGTTATGAGGCACGAGAAAAAGTCTTCTCAGAACCCTCGCCCGAGTCTTGCGCGCGGCGTCCCGACGATCAGACGCGCATCAGGACGCCGCGAGGCGGAGCGGCGCGGAGGCGGCCGAGCGCCTCGCAGTAGAACGCGACCTGCCGCTCGTACTGGCCGAAGTCCTGGGCGGGATCGCGATCCGTCTTGAAATCGATCACGAGCCCCTCCTCACCATCTATATAGAGGTCCACCGCCCCTTCGACGAGCGTGCCGCCCGCGACTGCCGCTACCGGCAGCTCGCGGCGGAGCTTCCCCTGCTGCTCGGCCTCGCGCGCGCGGCGGAGCAGCGGATGCGCGAGGACGGCCGTGACGGACTCGATCGCGGCGCTGATTTCGTCGGCCGTCGCGCCGAAAATGCGCGCCTGGGTCTCGGCGAGCGCGCGGATTGTATCAGCCGCCGCGTCGAGCGGTACCAGGGACAGGACGGCATGGACCAGGGTTCCGAACCTGGCGCCCGCTGGACGGGTGGATGGGCGGGGAAGATCGATAACCTCTATGCTGTTGCTTGTGGATTCCTTGATCTCTGTCCGCCCGACCTGAAGGTCGGGTCTACTCTGCCGGTCTGTTGATCGATCCGCGGATTGCGCGATTTCCGTCACCGTCCGCACGGTGAGCGACGGCTGCGCGCCGGAGGCGACCGCTTCGTCGCGCGACGCGCGCCAGCGCTCGTAGTCGGCCATCTTCCGATCGACCGTGAACATGTCCACGTCTTTGACGATCAGATCGTCACGCCTCAGTCCCAGAGATGGCTCAGTATGCAGTGACAATGCACGAGGGTCCCACCAGACCACGGAATAGTTCTTAGTGCCTAGTGCCTGGTTCCTAGTCTGTCCCGCTGTCACGCTGCCTTCGCTGTTTGGTGTCACGCTCAAAGAGTGCAGGCCCGGTGCGACGGTGGTCGGGCGCGCGGGATCGCCGCCGGGGCGCGTGAGGACCGAGTCCTTCGACGCGAACGCGGGACAGCCGGGCGCCTTGGCGGATTCGCGGCGCGCGGCCGCGGGTGGATAGATCGCTTTGTGGAGGGGATCGAGCCAGCCTCCCTCGTACGTCTCGTCGCCGACCGCGGGGACGACGAGCAGGTCCTTCGCCCGCGTCGCGGCGACGTAGGCGAGCCGGACGGCCTCGGCCTGATCGCGCGCGACCTCGATACTGCCCTGCTGCAGGAGATCGTGCGGCGCCCAGCCGCCGAGCCGCAGCGCGCACAGCTTCCGCTCGGGATCGATCCAGCGCCCCGCGTCCGCGCGCGAGAGCTTGCACGTCAGATCCGCGAGGATGACGACCGGGAACTCGAGCCCCTTCGCCTTGTGCACGGTCATCAGCCGCACGCCCTCGCTGCCTTCCTCCAGGATCGGCGCCTCGGCCGACTGCGCGCCCTCCGCCGCCTCCTTCAGCGCTTCGACGAAGCCGCGGAACGAGATGCCTCCCTCGAGCTCGTACCGCCGCGCCAGTTCGGCCACGTGCAGGACGTTCGCGAGCGCCTGCTCGCCGCCGGCGCGCAGCACGAAGCCGACGTGCGCGCGGGTCGCATCGAGGAGATCGCTGATCGTGTCCGCCACGGGTCTGTAATTTCGCCGCCGGTGCAGCCGCTGCAGCAGAAGCAGCGCGTCGGCTATCGGCGCTAGATGACCTGTCGCCCCCCGATCGACGAATTCCTGCGGCACCCGGAACGGGTGGAAGCCCTTATAGAGATGATGCCACTCGAGGAGGTCCTCATCCCCGATCGCGAAGAGCGCTCCGCGCAGCGTCGCGAACACCGACAGCTCATCGTCCGGCCACTCGACCGCGGCCAGCGCCGCGCGCACGGTCTCGACCTCCTCGCGGCCGTGGAAGGTCTTGCCCCCGACGAGCACGTGCGGGATGCCGCGCGCCTCGAGCGCGTCGACGTACGGACGGGTGACGTCATCGCCGAATGAGATGAAGCGCCGGAAGAGGATGCAGATGTCACTCGCTGCGAGTCGCCAGCCGCTGCGGTTGACAAGCCAGTCGATGAACGCGCCGACGGCGTCGGGGAGCGACCGCTCCATCGCGACGGCCGACAGGTTGCGCACGCCGTACGGCTCGGGCACGGGAAGGACGACGACCGACGGCCGGTCCTTCGGCTCCACGCGGAACGGCGCGAGCGGCACATAGTCGGACTGCAGCGTCGACTCGTCGCCGGTCATCTCGGGCGCGAAGGCGGCATTGACGACCGCCTGGATCTGCGGCGTGGATCGGAAGCTGGTCGTGAGCTTGATGTGCATCGCGCCGTTCGCGATCAGGTCTCCGCAGACCTTGCGGTAGACGGCCACGTCCGCGCGGCGGAAGCGATAGATCGACTGCTTCGGGTCGCCGACGACGAAGAGTTTGCCCGGCTCGATCTCAAGGAGGCCGGGGGCCGTAGGGCTGGGGCCGGGGGATGGCTTCCCCGCCAGCTTCAAGAGGATGTCCGCCTGCAGCGGATCGGTGTCCTGGAATTCGTCCACGAAGATGCGCGAAAAGCGTTCCCGGAACGCGGCGAGGACGGCGTCGTTCCCGTGCACGAGATCGCGTGTCTTGATCAGCAGGTCGAGGAAGTCGAGCGCGCCGGCCTGCGCCTTCAGCTTCTCGTAGCGGTCGATGCTCCCCTGCAGCTCCTGCTGCAGCAGCGCCGCCAGGTCCGCGTCGGCCGCGGCTCGGAATTGATCGAGCGAGACCTTGAGCGCGTCGAGCGCGGCAACGACCGACGACCGGAGCACGCCCTTGCGATAGTCGGGCCCCCGGCCGTGCTTCGCGTTCTGGAACTTTCGATCGCGGGAGAGGTCAATCAGACGGGCTTCAAAGGAGTCCAGCGTCCCGGCGGTTCCAGGGGTTCCCAGGGTTCTCTTGATTTCAATGCTTAGCGTGCGAGCGGGTGCCGTGTCGAGATACAGGAAATCGCGCCCATAGGAGGGGGTCTCAGTCAGCTCGGCGAAGCGGTGCAGCTCGTCCACGAGGTTCTCGACTTCGCGCGCGCGGTCGAAGGAGGCGTCCCGGATCCAGGGATGCGGGAAGTCGCGCCATTCGACGAGCGCGCGGCCGGCCGAGCGGAGGCGATCGATCGGACTATCGTCGGCGGTCCGGCTGAAGCCGAACGGGGTCCGACTGAAGCCAGACGCTACGGATCCATAGAAAGGAGACGACGATCGCCGCAAGGCGCGGCGGACGCCTTCGGGCGGATCGGCGAGCTGCTCCTGCAGCCACGCATGAAACGCCTCCGCGTAGAGCCGGTCGGCCTGCGGCTCGGTGAGCACGGTGAACAGGGGATCGACCCGCGCTTCGACGGGACGCTCGCGCAACAGGTCGGCGCAAAAAGCGTGGATGGTCCCGATGTGCGCCTCCTCGAGCCGCGCGAGGGCGGCGTCGAGCCGATCGGCAGCCGCACGGCTAAAGCCGTGCGCCACCTCTGACGCCCGGGCACGGCTAGAGTCGTGCGCTACACGTGTGCGCGCCTGCTCGAGCGTCTCGCGCAGGCGCAGTTTCAGCTCCCCCGCGGCCTTCTCCGTGAACGTGACCGCGACAATCCGATCGATCGTATCGCGCTCGCCGCCCGCCTCGATGACGCGCAGGATCCGCCCGACGAGCGCCGTCGTCTTTCCCGTGCCCGCGGCCGCTTCGACGACGAGAGTCGAATCGAGATCCCTGGCGATAGTTGACCTGGCTTCGCTGTCGGGAAAGACCGGTGCCTGGTGCCTGGTGCGTCGTGCTCCCGTCATGGCATCTCTCTCAGCGCGATCACGTCGCCGAGCTTGTCCGGCGACTTGTGCCGGAGGCGCTTCTCCTCGTTGGGGCCGCAGACCGGCCGGAAGTCGCACCAGGCGCACGCGCGATCGGCGGGCGCGGGCGGAAGAAACCCGAGCTCGATCGCGCGGTCCACAATCTCGAGCGCTTCGAGTCCGGCCCGGCGGCTCTTCTCGTTGAGCGGAATCTCGTGCTCGGTGAAACCGCCGGCGCTGGTGCAGTAGTAGAGCCGGCCGGACACGACCGGCGTACCGAGCGCCGCCTCCATCGCGAGCCCGTACAGCACCGGCTGCAGCACGCGGCCGCCGTCGATGATCGACTTGTCGGTCACGCGCGCCTTGCCGGTCTTGTGGTCGGTGACGCGCAGCTCCCTCTGCTCTCTACCGCGCTCTTCGAGCAGGTCGATCGACCCGCGCAGCAGGAAGCGCCCGTCCACCGTCACGGGCTCCGGCAACGAGCGCGGATCGCGTCCGGCGTCTAGAGGATCATTCTTGAGTCCAAAGCTGAACTCGAAGCGGTGCGGGCGCCAGCCGGACGGATCCGGCATCCGCCGCGCCCACACGCGCAGGTCCTTCGCAATGTCGGCGATCTCGTCCTCCCACACGCGCTCGATCGCCGGCGCGAGGTCCTCGCGATACGCCTCCGACACGCGCGCGATCGTGTCGTCGAGGAGCGCCAGGGGATCCGATTTGGGTTTCCTCTCGAGCGCCCTGAAGAACTCAGCCTGGATCTTGTGAAAGATGCTGCCGCGCGTGAGCGGGTCGAGACGCTGCAGCGGCTCAGGCTCTTCGGCCGGCTCGAGCCGGTAGATCGCCGAGAGCATGAACTGATACGGACAGTTCGCAAACTTCTGGAGCGCCGACAGCGAGTACGGCCGCGCGGCGAGCCGCTCGGCGGCGAGCGCCGCGCGCGTCTGCCCGGTGACGCGGACGATGCCGTCGTACTGCGACCAGGAGGACTGCGCCCGCTTCCAGCGCGCGGTGACCGCGCGCTTGAGGTTGTCGTTCAACTGCAGGATGTAGTGGGCGTGCCCGCGGACTTTGTCCCGCACCGGCTCGTCCAGGAGTCCACGCAGCACCGACAGGTCGTGCTCGACGTCGTCGAGCGCGCGCGCCGGGTCGGACGGCGCGGGCCACGCGAGCCGCGCGCCGCCTTCCTCGTACGCCGCGCGCTCCAGGTCCTCGTGACTGGGAATTCGACCGGTGATCGCGCGCATGACGTCGAGCGCGTAGAACGACGGCACGCGCGGGCGCCCCTCGGCAATCTCGAGGCGCGGATACGACAGATGCAGCCGCTCGGTCGCCGCGCCGACGGCCAGGCGCAGGAGCAGACGCTCGGTGCGCGCGCGGTCCTCTTGCACAAAGAGAGCCGCACGACTGAAGTCGGGCGCGACCTTCGACCGAGCTGCCCCGTGCGCCACCTTCGAGTGAATCGCCCTACCAGCAGCCTCACGTTCCGCGTCGAGCAGCATCGGGTCTTCGCGCGGCTTCTGCGGGAACATCCGCTCGGCGAGACCGGGCACGAAGACGACGCGGAAGGCGCGGCCGCGGGCCTGATGCGGACTGCCGACGAACACGCGGCCGTAGCGCCGCGCCGGAGGCTCGATCTCCAGCGACAAGAGACGATCGGCCAGGACGCCGCGCGCTTCGGCCAGCGAGACCGGGCCGATGGCGCCCATCGGCTTAAGCCCGGCCAGCACGCGCAGGACGCGCGCCGGCTTGCGCAGGACGAGCGGCGCGATCTCGTCGAAGCGCTCGAGCCACTCTCCCCACGTCGCGGTCTGCGGCCATGCGGCGAGTCGCGTGACGATCGGGAGCGCAAACGTCCGGAGGTGCGCGAGGTTCCGCAGGTCGCGCTCGAGCCTGCGCAGCTTCGGCGATTCGGGCTCCTCCTTCTTCACCTCCCGGATCTGGTGTTGGAACTCTTTCGCCAGGCCATCGAGCCGTCTGCGCCAGCGATCGGCGTCGCCGCCGATCACGGATGACTCGACGATCAAATACTCCCACTTCCAGGGCGCTCGGAGGGTGCCCTCGACGACGGCGATGTCTTCTTTTTCTGCGCTCGCGGGGCCCCACCCCCGCTCGCTCTCACTCGCCGGTCCGGCTTCGCCGGACTCCCCTCCGGCGGCTCGCTCGGGCCGCAGGCGCTCGTCTTCCCCACCGGTTACTGCCGTCAGCTCTTCCTCGACCGGAAGGACAAATTCACGCTCTGACGACTGACGCTTGCCTGAGGTGTCGAGCTGCGGAACTTGTCCGAGCGACAGGTACTCCGCAAAGCGCCTGGCAGACAGCTTCTCCGCTGCGCAGGCGAGGATCGCGAGGAACGCGCGGCCGGAAGGATGGGGGCGGCGCGTGCCGCGGTCGAAGTACGCGGGAATGCCGTCGCTATCGGACCCGGACTGGGCACGCCGGAGCGCGTGCTCGAGCAGACCCAGGTAGTCTTTCGGCGAGCGGATGAAGATCGCCATCTCGTCGAAGCGGACGCCGCGCCGCGACTCTTCGAGAATACGCCGTGCGATCTCGGCCGCCTCGCGCGCCTCGCCCGGCGCGGAGAAAAACGTCAGCTCGCCGGTCGGCTCGCGGGCAGGCGGGGGCGTGCTCGCGAAGAGACGCCGGCGCAGCGCGACGAGGTCCGTCGCGCCCTGCTCCTCGATGACGTCGAGCGTGCCCCCGAGCGCCTGCAGCGCGTCGAGCGCCGGGATGTCTCCGAACGGCACCGTCGCGAGCGCGTCCGCCGACCCCTCGAGCAGCGCCGCCACGAAGTCACGCTCGACCGCAGACTCGACCGGCACGTCGAGGAGCAGCAGCGGATGTCCGGACCATGGCGT
This sequence comes from Vicinamibacterales bacterium, assembly GCA_050745085.1. Classification (GTDB taxonomy): domain Bacteria; phylum Acidobacteriota; class Vicinamibacteria; order Vicinamibacterales; family 2-12-FULL-66-21; genus DATAEE01. The sequence goes on along the minus strand of JBOGJB010000594.1, from coordinate 563 downwards.
GCGGCCGGCGCGCAGCGCACCGGCGGCGGCCTGGAAGAGCGCCGCGCGATCGGTCGCGGAAGCGGCGGCAAACTGCGCGTCGAACCGGTCGAGCAGCTCCGCGAGATCGGACCCGCCGAGCGGCAGCGCCGCGAGCGCCTCGACGCCGAGGCCCGCCAGCCGCACCTCGACGAGCGTCCGCGCGAGCGCCCGCGGAAAGCCGGGACACGCGGCGACCGGGTCGAAGTAGTCCAGCGCGCGCTCCGTCCGCGCGTCGAACGCCGCGCGCGCCGCCACCGCTTCGGTGCCGAGCAGCGTGCCCGGCGCCAGGCCCCGCTCCGCGAGCGCCAGGGCCGCCAGCCGCGCCGCGAGCTGCGTGAAGCTGAATCGATGGAGGCCGGCAACCACGCCTCCGTCCGTGTTCGCCGCGATCCCGCGCGCGAGATCGTCCACGGCGCCGCGCGACGCGCCGACGAGCAGCACTTCGGTCATCGGCGGCACGCGCGCGACGAAGTCGCGCGCCGCGCGCAGACGCACTTCGGCCGACGCCGATTCAATCAGAGGAAATGAACGAGGAGTGGCGC
>JBOGJB010000593.1:0-2292 GCA_050745085.1 Vicinamibacterales bacterium | reverse complement strand
ACCGACATCAGCATGACGTCGGCCGGCAGCGTCGCCTCGATCAGATTGAAGAACTCGGTCCACGAGAACGTGCGCTGGTCGATGAGCGCGTTCGCTTCCCGCGCCGCCTCGACGACCACGGCGAGCTCCTGCTGGTTGATGCGCGAGCGGAGGCTTCTCGCCTCCGCCTCCAGCTTCGCCGCCGTCTGCTCGTCCTGCCGGATCTGGGTTCCGAGCGACGTGTTCCGGGCCGACAGCGACACGACCCACGCGACGTTGACGAGCGTCGCGAGCAGCACGAGCCCGGCGACGACGCCGATCGCGACGTGCGCCGCCCGCTCGTTGTAAAACGGCCGCGTGGAGACGTTAGCGCGCAGCACGTGCGGCATCCCTCACGAGCAGCCCGACCGGAGCTGCAATAGCGTCGAGCACCTCCGCCCCCGCGGAGACGCGGTCGCGCAGGCCGGCGGCATTGCGCGGATCGACGGGTTCGACGCTCACGCCGAGCCGATCTTCGAGGGCGCGGCGCACGGCGTCTCCGCTGTCCGCGCCGCCCGCCACGATGACGCGCGCGAGCCCGCCGCCGCCGAGCCGGTCCTCGTAGTACATCGCCGTCTGGTGCACGAGATCCTCGAGCGATCCTTCGGCCGCCGGGCGGTTGCGAAAAAAGATCAGGTCCCCCGCGCGGACGATCGCGAGCGTGGTGTCTTCGGGGGTCACGTGCACGAGGAGCCAGTCGGTCCCGCCCCCGATATGCCCCGAGGCGAGCACGGCGTTCACCACGTTGAAGCTCGCGATGTCGACGACACCCGCGTGCATGCCGAGGCGCGCGCACACGCTCTCGTATTCTTCGACCACGTCGCGGCGCACGAGGAGGACGACGAACTCGCGCCCGCCGGTGCCGACGGCCGCCCCCGGCACGTACGAGAGCTGCCCTTCGTCGATCCGAAACGGGGCTCCCTTGCCGACCTGCCACTTCACCAGCTCGTCGAGGTCGTGCGGGCGTGCGGGCACGGTCTCGAACCGGACGATCGAGACGCGCGCGGCCGCGTCCGGGATCACCAGTCCGACGCGCTTCGGCCGGCCGCCGGCGCGGTCGAGCGCGCGCGCCAGCGCGTCGTCGACCGCTTCGGCGTCGCGGATATTGGGATGCGCCAGGCCCGGCGTCAAGACGCCCGGGGGTAGCGGCTCGGTCGCGGACGCCGCCACCGCGGCGCGCCCGCCGTCCTGCTGGAGCACGACGACGGTCACCCGGCGCGCGGCGATCTCGACGGCGTGCAGCGGCCCCGGCGAGCTGAGAGAGCGTGCGATGCCCATTACTCGACGAACGTCACCTTGTTGATCTCACGCAAGGTCGTCGTGCCGGCCATCACTTTCTCGACGGCCGATTCGCGCAGGAACTGCATCCCCTCCTCCCGGGCGGCCTTCTTGATCTCGGAGGTGGGGCGGCGCTCGAGGATCATCTCCCGGATGGGGTCCGACAGGTCGAGCAGCTCGCAGATCGCGGTCCGCCCCTTGTACCCGGTCCCTGCGCACTCGATGCAACCCCCGCCCTCGTAGAACACCTGGGACCGCAGGAGCGCCGGGTCGAGCGCCGACTCCTCGAGCATCTCGCGCGTGATCGACGCCGGGCGCTTGCAGTGCACGCAAATGTAGCGCACCAGCCGCTGCGCGAGCACGCAGTTGAGCGCCGACACGAACTGGTAGGGCTCCACGCCCATGTTCAGGAAGCGGCCAAGGACGTCCACGACGTTGTTGGCGTGGACGGTCGTGAAGACCAGGTGGCCCGTCAGTGCGGACTGGATCGCGATCTGCGCGGTCTCGGGGTCGCGGATCTCGCCGACCATGATCTTGTCTGGATCGTGGCGGAGGATCGACCGCAGGCCGCGCGCGAAGGTCAGCCCCTTCTTCTCGTTGATCGGAATCTGCGTGATGCCGCGGAGCTGGTACTCGACCGGGTCCTCGATCGTGACGATCTTGTCCTCCGGCGACTTGATCTCCGACAGCGCCGCGTAGAGCGTCGTGGTCTTGCCGCTGCCGGTGGGGCCGGTGACAAGCACCATCCCGTACGGCTCGGCGATGTACTTCCGGAAGCGCTTCAGCTCCGACTCCGGGAAGCCGAGGATGTCGAGCCGCAGCTCCTTGAACTGCTCGCTGATCGATTCTTTGTCGAGGATGCGGATGACCGCGTCCTCGCCGTGAACGCTGGGCATCACCGAGACGCGGAAGTCGATGCTCTTGCCGCCGATCCGCACCTTGAACCGGCCGTCCTGCGGGACGCGCTTCTCGGCGATGTCCAGCTCCGCCATGACC
>JBOGJB010000592.1:0-2100 GCA_050745085.1 Vicinamibacterales bacterium | reverse complement strand
CGCCTGCGGCCCGAGCGAGGCGCCGGAGGGAAGCGCGGCGGAGCCGCGCCGCCGAGCGCGAGCGAGCGGGGGTGGGGCCCCGCGAGCCATGAAGAAAGATGAGCACCCGCTGCATGAGCTGCATCGGCCGGGCCTCCTCGCCCACGGTCCGCTGAAACTGGACACTATAACGATCTCGTCGCGAACGCGTGAGCCTATCCCGCGGACGAGTCTGGTTCTCGACGAGCTGGCGGGTTAGACTGGACCCCCTTACTCGACGAGATACCAGGATGACGATCAAAATCACCGTCGCTGTCCTCGCGCTGGCCGTCGCCGGTGCCGCCGCGCTTCCGGTTCAAACACCGCCGTACGAGCCCACCCCGGGGAACCTGACAGCGCGGCAGTGGTTCCAGGACGCCAGATTCGGATTGTTCGTCCACTGGGGCATCTACAGCCTGCTGAGCGACGGCGAGTGGGTCATGAACAATCGGCGAATCCCGATCGCGGACTACGAGAAGCTGGCTGCGTTCTTCAACCCGATCCGCTTCGACGCCGACGAATGGGTGCGGCTCGCGAAAGACGCGGGCATGAAGTACATCACAATCACGAGCAAGCATCATGACGGCTTCGCGATGTTCGCCTCGAAAACGTCCGACTGGGACATCGTCGATCGGACGCCGTACGCGAAAGACGTGCTGAGGCCGCTCGCCGAGGCCTCCAGGCGTCATGGGCTGAAGTTGTTCTTCTATTACTCGCAGCTCGACTGGCACCACCCTGACTACTACCCGCTCGGACGGACCGGCCGGGACGCCGGGCGGCCGAACGCCGGCGACTGGCCGCGCTACCTCGATTACATGGACGCGCAGCTTGGCGAGCTGCTCACCAACTACGGAGACATCGGCGGCATCTGGTTCGACGGCTGGTGGGACAAGCCGGACGCCGACTGGCGCCTGCAGCGCACCTACAGTCTGATTCACCGGCTGCAGCCGGCAGCGCTCGTCGGCGCCAACCATCACCGCCGGCCGTTTCCAGGCGAGGACTTCCAGATGTTCGAGAAGGACCTGCCGGGGGGCAACACCGCCGGGTTCAACGCGGAAGCCGAGATCGGCAGCCTGCCGCTCGAGACGTGCGACACGATCAACGGGGCGTGGGGATTCAACCTCAACGACCGCAAGTACAAGAGCAGCCGCGAGCTGATTCACTACCTGGCCCGCGCCGCCGGCCACAGCGCGAACTTTCTGCTGAACGTCGGCCCGATGCCGGACGGAAAGATCCAACCGGAGTTCGTGACCCGCCTGCGCGAGGTGGGCGACTGGCTCAAGACCAACGGCGCGGCGATTTACGGCACGCGGGGCGGCCCCGTTCCCCCGCGGGACTGGGGCGCCACGACGCGGCGCGACGACAAGATCTACGTGCACGTGCTCGAGTGGCAGGACGCGACGCTGCTCGTCCCGCCGCTCGGCGGGCGCGTGCGGGCGGCGCGCTTCCTCCGCGACGGCAGCCGCGCCGAGGTCGTGCAGCACGCGCTCGGCGTGCTTCTGAAGCTGCCGAAAGACAAGCGTGACCCGAACGACACGGTCGTGGAGCTTCAGATGGAAGCGAGCGGCGTCACGCCCTCACCCGGAGGGCGGATCTATTAGGCCGGCTGACTGGAGCGCGGGCCTCTTAGGCCCGCGGGGGAGAAAGAATGTCCAACCGCACCCGTCGCCGCTTCTTAAAGGATGCCGCAGGCGTGAGCGTCGCATCGCTGGCGATCGTCCCTACGGTGTCGGCGCGATCGCAGGACAGGGTGGCTGGCGCGAACCGCCGCATCCGCGTGGGCCTCATCGGCTGCGGCGGGATGGGCAGCGGCGACCTGCGCGCCATGCTGCGTCTTGGCGCCGATTGCGTCGCGCTCTGTGACGTAGACGACGAGCAGACCGCGAAGACGCGCGCGAGCGTCGAGAAGAACTTTCAGCAGACGCCCGGGCTCGTCACGCGCGACTTCCGGCGCCTCCTCGACCGTCAGGACCTCGATGTCGTCATCGTCGGCACGCCCGATCACTGGCACGCGCTGCAGACGGTGATGGCGTGTCAGGCGGGCAAGGACGTCTACGTCGAGAAACCGCTGTCGCTCACGAT
>JBOGJB010000591.1:0-6954 GCA_050745085.1 Vicinamibacterales bacterium | reverse complement strand
GCGACCCCGGCTGGCTGGCTAATAGTAGGCCGACCAGCATGTCGCGGCCGGCCCTACGGCGCTTGCAGCCCAACGCCGCCGGCACCCGGGAGATCCGCCATCCAACGATGCTAAGATTCCCGCCGTCTTTGACGACGCGGGTTGCCTCTCCATCGGACCTGCCGCGCAAGCTGACTCTCTTCGACGGCGCCGCGCTGCTCGTGGGCTCGGTGATCGGCTCGGGCATCTTCGTCGTCCCGAGCCTGATCGCGCGGCGGGTGCCCGAGCCCGGGCTCGTCATCGGGATCTGGCTGTTCTCGGGGCTGCTCGTGCTGTGCGGCGCGCTCGCGCTCGCCGAGCTCGGCACCATGCTGCCGCAGTCGGGCGGGCTCTACGTCTACATGCGCGAGGCGTACGGGTCCTTCTGGGCGTTCCTCTACGGATGGACGATCATGCTGGTCGTCATCCCGGGATCGGTGGCGGCGCTGACGAGCGCCTTCCTGCTCTATTTCAAACACTTCGTGCCGCTCGGGCTCGGAGCCGAGAAGATCGTGGGGATCGTGCTGCTCCTCGGCCTCGCGCTCGTCAACGCCCGCGGGGTGAAGCTGGGAGCGCGGGTGCAGAACGTCTTCACGCTGCTCAAGGTGTCCGGCCTCGTCCTCCTTGTCGTTCTCGCCTTGATCACTCAAGACGGAACGGCCTGGCACTTCAAACCCGTGTTTCCCGACCGCTTCACGCCCGGCCTGCTCGCGGGCGTCGGGGTCGCGATGATCTCGACGCTCTTCGCGTACGACGGCTGGCATTTCGTGGGCTTCGTGGCGGGTGAGATGCAGGATCCGGCTCGGACGGTGCCCCCCAGCATCTTCGTCGGCGTCGCCATCGTGATCGCCGTCTACGTCTCCGTCAACGTTGCCTACATCTTCGTTCTCGGGCAGGCGAACATCGCGGCGTCGGAGCGGGTCGCGGCCGACACGATGTCGACCCTGATCGGTCCGGCCGGCGCGACCCTCATCACGTTGGCGATTCTATGCTCCACGTTCGGCGCCATTTCGGCCAACATCCTCGCCGCGCCGCGGGTGTTTTTCGCGATGGCGCGGGACGGCACGTTCTTCAGGCGGCTCGCCGACGTGCATCCCCGCTACGAGACGCCGGCCAACGCCATCTGGGCCCTGGCGGGCTGGGCGGCGGTGCTGACGCTGACCGGAGGCTACGAGCACCTCATCACGATGGCGATGTTCGCCAACTGGATCTTCTTCACGATGGTCGTGCTGTCCGTCGTGGTCCTCCGTCGCAAGCATCCGGAATGGCCAAGGCCATATCGAGCGACCGGCTATCCCTTCACGGTTTTCGTTTTTGTCGTTGTCTCGTCCGCGTTCGTCGTCAACACGCTGATGGAGTCGGCGCGAAGCTCGCTGATGGGGCTTGGACTGCTGCTGCTCGGCGTGCCGGTCTATATGTGGTCGAGGCGTCGAAGCAGGGACGCAGTCGTTACTCGGAGCGGAGCGCCAGGGTCGGATCGACTTTCGTAGCGCGAAGCGCCGGGATGTACGAGGCCAGGAGCGACGAGGCAAGCAGGATCAGAGGGGCCGTGACCAGCACGACCGGTTCGACAGCGTCCACTCCGTACAGGAGGCCCTGGAGCAGCTGCCCGACTCCAAGGGCCAGCAGCAGGCCGATCCCGATGCCGACCGCCGTGATCCGGCCGCCCTCTCGCAGCACCTGCCACAGCACGGCACGCGGGTGCGCGCCGATCGCGATCCGGATGCCGAACTCGCGTGTGCGCCGCGACACGACGTACGATTTGACCCCGTAGACGCCGATGACGGCCAGCAGCAGCGCAATTCCCCCGAACACCGAAAACACCCTGGCGCCAGCTCGATAGAGCCAGATGTCGAAACTCCCATCGAGATGATCCCGCCATGTCTCGAGACGGAGGACGGGCACACGCGCGTCGACATCCCGGATGACGCGGGCGACCGTCGCCAGCATAGCCCGTTCGGCGTCCTCATCAGCAATCCGAAGCTGCAGCGTCATGGCGCTCTCGTAGTGCTGTCCAAGCGGCACGTACACATGCGGGAACGGCCGGGGATTGCCAAGCGAGTGCTTCACGGCGGGGACGATGCCGACCACGCGAATGGGCAGCCCGACTCCTGGTTCCTGTTCGTCGACGAACTGAATCAGCCGCCCGAGTGCGTCCTCTCCCGGCCAGAGACGCTGCGGGAGCGCGTCATCGATGATGGCGACCCGCTCCGAGGAGCCGGATGCCAATTCGGCGTCGCTGAAATCCCCGCCAAGCATGGAAGCCCGAGAGCTCGAGCGTAGTCGCGGCCGACGCTGCTGAACACTGCGTCGACCGACAGCGATTGCGCGTCGGCGGCGCCAGCCGGAGCCACCAGGCGACTGTCTCCGATTGACGTAAAGGGAAGGCTCGATCCGATGGTCACCGCTTCCACGCCGGGGACCGTCCGCAGTCGATCCACCAGGGCGAGATGCGATTGCCGCCCTTGCGCTTCGTCATACCCCGCCAGACTCGGATCGACTTCTACGAGTAATCCCCCGTCGAGGCGAAACCCGGGATCGGCCGTCGCCGCCGAGACCGCGCTCATCAGGAACAGCCCACCGGTTGCGAGCAGGAGAAGCGAGAGCGCGACCTGGCCGACGACCAGGCCATTGCCGACCCTGAAGCGTCCGGACCGCCGGCGTCCCTCCTCGCCGACGTGTCGCTTGAGGTCTGTCGCGGCCGCGCGACCCGTCAAGGCCTAGGCCGGCCACGCGCCGAAGAGCAGCGTGGCCGCCAGGCTGAACCCAACGGTCCCGACGAACACTCGCCAGTCGAAATCGAATTCGGGGAGGCTCAACGCGACCGGGAGCACAGGACGCACGGAGGCTATCAGCGCCCCCGTTGCCCCATCGACAGGAGCAGCCCGACAACGCCTCCGGCCAACGCGAGGATCAGCCCTTCGGTGATCAGCTGCCGGGTGATGGCCCCCGGCCGCCACCGAGCGACGACCTGATCGCCATTTCCTGCCGGCGTGCCTGACCGCGGGCCAGCAGCAGATCGACGAGGTTCAGACATGCCACGAGCAGGACGATCGCCGGCATGACCATCAGGGCCAGGGCGAGACCCGCGGCGACCGCGTCGCTGCCGGGACCTGGCATGAACATGAGGCGCGAAGGCGTCGACGCCTCCAGCGTGTAGCCGGCGTTCGTCGCCGGAAACGCCTGCTCGAGTCGACGCGCGACGGTGGCGAGCGCGGGAGCGAGCGCCTCGGTCGAGGCGCCGGCGCGGAGCCGCCCGACGACGGCCAACTCGTGCGCGTCGCGCACGCCGCTGAACGTATCGTGCGCGCCAAGGGGCAGCCATACCTCCGGCCCGGGGATGCTCGTCCCGGTGAATCCCTCCGGAGCCACACCGACGACGGTGAACTGCTCGCCGTTGACCCGAATGGACCGGCCGACCATTCCCGGATCGGCGCCACGTCGCTGCCAGAGTGGATAACTGACAATCGCGACGCGGATGTCAGCTCCGAGCCGTTCTTCCTCCGCGGTGAACGGGCGTCCAAGAACCAGCGGCCGTTCAAAGGTCTGGAAGTAGTTGGCCGTCACGGCGGACGCCAGCGTGCGCCGCGTCCCCTCGCCAACGTCCAGACCTGCGAAAACCGTCGAATAAGCCGCGAGGTTCTCGAAGACGTCGGCCGTGCCTTCCCGGAGATCAACGTAGTTCGGGTACGAGAAGCCCCGATACCCTCCCGACAGCGTCGTGCTGCGGCCGTACACGCCCACCACTTCGTCGGGGCGCTCGTACAGCGGCCGCAGGAGCAGGCCGTTGACGAGGCTGAACATGCCGATGTTGACGCCGATGCCGAGCGCCAGGGTCACGACGGCCGTGAGCGTGAACCCGGGAGTGTGACGCAACGTCCGCAGCGCAAAGCGCGCGTCCTGTACGAAGTCGTCGAACCATCTCCATCCCCAGGCATCCCGCGCCTCGTCCTCCATCTCCCGGCGCAATTCGTCCTCCCGAGCACGTCGTCGGACCAGGTAGCCGAGACGCCGGAACCACTCACCGATGATCGCCATGTCGAATGTCAGGCCTCATCCAGCAACAAACCGATGGCGTTCGCCGTGCGCCGGTACTCCGCCATCTCGGCCTCGAGCTGCCGGCGTCCGCTCGCCGTGATGCGGTATTCCCGCACTTGTCGGCCGGATTCCGATTCGCGCCACGCGGCTTTCACCCAGCCCTTGACCAGCAGTTTCTCGAGCGCGGGGTACAGCGAGCCCTCTTCGACGCGGAGCTCGTCTGCCGACACTTGATGGATGCGCTGGGCGATCGCGTACCCGTGCAACGGCTGCGTCGTGAGGACGCGCAGGATCAGCATCATGAGCGTCCCGGGTGGGAGTCCAGTTGCCCTAGGCATAGCTTACCTATGCCTACTACATAGCCAGCGACCGGCTCGCGGTCAAGCGCCGCGGTGGGTCCGTCGCGTGGGTTTGTTACGCGCTAAGATTTCAGCCCACGAAACCGCTGATGCTCCAAAGATTCTCTCTCGACTGCGGCTGGTGCGGCGAACGTCAGGCCTCGTCGTACAGCGGAGCTCGCTGCGAACGCTGCAACGGTCCACTCAAGGTAAACGTCGATCTCGGTCTGATCAATCCTGCCGGATCGCTCCGGGACCAAACGATGCCCGGATTGTGGGCCTGGTTCGACCTGCTGCCGATCTCGGACCGTGGCGCCATCGTCTCGCTCGACGAGGGGAACACGCCGCTCGTTCCGGCGCCGCGTCTCGCAAAGCGTCTCGGGCTCGAAACGCTGCTCTTGAAGGACGAAACGCGCAACCCGACGGGATCGTTTAAGGATCGGATGCTGTCGGTCGGCGTCTCGCGCGCGGTGGAGCTCGGGAAGAACACCGTCGCCGTCCAGTCGTCCGGCAACGTCGGCGCGGCGGCTGCCGCCTACGCCACTCGAGCCGGGCTTCGCGCGGTCGTGTTCGTGCCGCGGACTGCTCCTGAAGAGAAGCTGCTACAGGCGCAAATGTACGGCGCCGACGTGATTCGCATCGATCACGACTCCCCCGCCGAGATCTTCGACCTGCTGCTCTGGGCCGCCGGCGAGTTCGGCTGGTATCTCGTCTCGACCGCCGCCATCTACAACCCGTTCACGCTTGAGGGTGCGAAGACGATCGCCTACGAGATTGCGGAGCAGACGACGTTCGACCTGCCCGACTGGGTGATCGTCCCGGTCGGCGGCGGAGGCGCGATCGGCAGCCTGTGGCGGGGCTTCCTTGACCTGCAGTCGCTCGGCCTGGTCGATCGTCTGCCGCGTATGGCGGGAGTGCAGGCCGAAGGTTGCGCGCCCTTTGTCCAGGCGATTCGCGTAGGCTGGAGCCCACAGGAAGCGCTCGGCCGGCGCTGGCCGAAGATCGACACCGTCGCCGGCGCGATTGCGGACGATGTGGTGTTCGACGCGCATGTGGCGCTGCCGGCAGTGCGCGAGTCCGGCGGCGCGGCCGTCGCCGTGCCGGACGAGGCGACGCTCGCGATGCAGAAGGCGCTGGCGGCCGACGAGGGGATCTTCGTCGAACCCACCGGCGCGACCACGCTCGCGGCGGTCAACACGCTCGTTACCGGTGGACGCATCCCGCCCGAGGATCGCGTCGTCTGTCTGTTGACGGGCAGCGGCCTGAAGGACCTCGGCGCTGCCCGCTGGGTCGCACGCGAGATCGGGTCCATCCCGCTCGACCGCGACGCGCTCGTAAAACACGTGCGCGGCTGAACCCATTCGAACCTGTTCGAACCTATTCGAACCCCTTCGAACCGGCGCTCGTCCCGGCGTTCTGGCTGGGCGGCATGGCCACGCATCGGATCCTCATCGACGCAGCCGCGGCGACGGGCCTGTATGCGAGCGTTTGTCGAAGGAAGCCCGCGAGTTCCTCGTCATGTTTGCAGCCAGTGCTCGACCGGCCTGGCCAGGAACTCGTCAAGCGAGATGCCGTCGCCCCCGACCAGAAGTGTGCGCTTCGGCTTGAACGTCTTGGAAAACGCCTCGAGGCCCGAAAACGAGCTCGGCGCGCGGCCGCTCTTCACCTCGATCGCCACGACGGCGCGGCCGGCACGCGCCACGAAGTCCACCTCCTGGTTCTGCTCGCGCCAGTAGAACAGCTCGCAGGCTCCGTGGGCGGCCGCGTTCGCGAGATGCGCGCCCGCGGCGGACTCGACGAGACGACCATGAAACTCCCTGTCGGCTCGCGCTTCGTCAGGTGAGAGGCCGGATTGGGCTCGAAATACCAGATCTCGACCGAAGGCGGCCGCGCTCCGTTGTGGTCACCCGACGGGAAGCAGCTTTACTATCACGCCAATTTGAGCCAACGCCTCGTCGCCGTCGATGTTCGGACCCAGCCGACATTCGCTTACGGAAGGTCAGTCGCGCTGCCGATCGAAGTGCTGTTCGGCAACAGCACCGCCGCCAGGAATTACGACATCATGCCCGACGGCAGGCAATTCGTCGTCATTACACCTGCCAGCACGCCAGCGGATTCAAACCGGTCGCCCACGGAGCAGATCAATGTGGTGTTGAACTGGTTCGAGGAGCTGAAGCGGCTGGTGCCGGTGAACTAACGCACGGATTTCGCGGATTCCGGCTCTGGGCTATTTCAACCCGAGCCGTTTTCCCGCGGCGAGCAGACTCAGTGATTCGCGAAGGCGCCTCTCGCGCGTTTTAGGCCGTTTCGCCATGTGAACCCAGACGACGAAGTTGCGGCGCTCTCTGGATGGCAGCTCCGTGAAGAACTTCGAGGCCTTGGGATTCGCTTTGATTGCCCTCGCGATGTAGGCGGGGAGCTCAGGAACGACTGGTTTGGGTCCGTAGGTATTTTGTCGGTGGCGCTGCGAGACCTGCCGGGGCCAGGAGGCCAGCTGCTTTCAGCTCCATCCACCGTCTCCGATTGATCGCCGACCACTTGCTGGTGGGCTGTCGCGGCG
>JBOGJB010000590.1:0-9646 GCA_050745085.1 Vicinamibacterales bacterium | reverse complement strand
TACCAGATGGGCGCCCGGGCCGACATGATCGAGGATGCGTTCGACGCGCCGCTCGACCGAGTGACCGATTTCGGGCCGATCGCCAAAGCAGCCACGGCCGAGCCGACGAGTCCCAACACGAACCTGGCGGTGACGCACCGCGTGCGCGAGCTGGCGGCCGCGGGCCGGGCGCCGCGTGTCGGGCTCTACAAGTCCTGGGTCGCGTCGATGGACGAGGGCTGGGCGCGCTTCGTCCTCGAGCAGTTCAGCGTGCCGTATCTGTCGCTCCACGACAAGGACGTGCGCGCGGGCAACCTGCGCGCGCGGCTCGATGCGATCGTCCTGCCGGACCAGTCGGCGAAGGAAATCATCGAAGGGCACGCCGCGGGGACGATGCCGGCGGAATACGTCGGGGGAGTCGGCGTCGCGGGTGTGGCGGCGCTGAAGGCGTTCGTCGAGGCGGGCGGGACGCTCATTGCCATCGACGGCGCCACCGATGTGGCGATCCAGCAGTTTGGGTTGCCCGTGCGCAACACGATCGAAGGGGTCCGCAACACCGAGTTCTACTGCCCTGGGTCGCTGCTACGACTCACAATCGACGCGTCGCATCCGCTGATGGCCGGCATCGCTGATGGACAGGCGGCGTTCTTCGTCAACGGCCGCGCGTTCGACGTGGAGACGGGAGCGGGCGATCGCGTCCGCGTCCCCGCGCGCTACGCCACCGATCGCCTGCTGATGTCCGGCTGGATCAACGGCGAGGCGAGGATCGCGGGGAAGGCGGCCGTCGTCGAGGCGTCGCTCGGCCGCGGGAAGGTCGTCCTCGTCGGGTTCGGCCCGTACTTCCGCGGTCAGCCCCACGGCACTTTCAGGATTCTGTTCAACCCGATTCTGCAGAGTGTGGATAGCGCGGGGACACGGTCTGACGGAGTGAGGTGACTTAGTCAATGCCGAATGCCGAAGGCCGAATGCCGAAGGGGTGTGCACTCGCGATAGCCGGAGCTCTGATGGTCGCGCCGGCGATTGCCCAGGAGCGCGCGGCCGAGGTCGGGCCTCTTCTATTAAAGGATGCGGTCGTCAGCGCCGCGGTGGCCGCCGTGAAGACCAACGAGCCCTGGGTTCTCGAAGAGCAGGTGCGGCTCTGTGAGATCCCCGCGCCGCCGTTCAAGGAGGCCGCTCGCGCGAAAGCGTACGCGCAGACATTTCGCGATCTGGGGCTGACGAACGTGCGCATCGACAAGGTAGGGAACGTTCTCGGCGAGCGGCCGGGGGCCGCGCCGCGGCCGCACGTCGTCTTCTCGGCCCACCTCGACACCGTCTTCCCGGAAGAGACCGACGTGCGCGTGACGCGGCTCGGTTAGGTCCTCAAAGGGCCCGGCATCGGCGACGACTGCCGCGGTCTCGCCGTCGTCCTCGGCGTCATCAAGGCGATGAACGACGCGAAGGTCCAGACCGAAGGCACCATCACGTTCGTCGGGACCGTGGGGGAAGAAGGGCTCGGCGATCTGCGTGGCGTCAAGCACCTGTTCAACGGCGAGCTGAAGGGGAAGATCGATCGGTTCGTGTCGGTCGACGGGACCGGGCTCGGCATCACGCACATCGGCGTCGGCAGCCGCCGCTACCGCGTCGCGTTCAAAGGGCCGGGCGGGCACAGCTACGGCGCGTTTGGACTCGCGAACCCGATCCACGCGCTCGGGCGCGCGATCGCGAAGATCGGTGACTTCCAAGTCCCGAGCGAACCGAAGACGACGTTCAACGTCGGCCGGATCGGAGGCGGGACGTCCATCAACTCGATCGCGTTCGAGGCGTGGGCGGAAGTGGACATGCGTTCGGCCGACTCTGCCGCGCTCCAGTCGGTGGACGCCAACTTTCACCGCGCGGTCGATGCGGCGCTCGAGGAAGAGAATCTCCGCTGGGGTAACCGCGGCAAGCTCGCAGTCGAGAAGACGCTCGTCGGCGACCGCGCAGCCGGCCTGACGCCCGCGAGCGCGGCGATCGTGCAGGCGGCGATGTCGGTGACGAAGGCGCTCGGGCTGGCAGTCAGCCTGGACGACGGCTCGACCGACGCCAACGTCCCCATGGGCCTCGGGATTCCGGCGCTGACCATCGACGGCGGCGGCCGCGGGACCGGGGCGCACGCGCTCGGCGAGACATTCGATTCGACGAACTCGGAACAAGGTACCGGCCGCGCGTTACTGCTGGCGATCGCGCTGGCCCGCAAGTAGCTCGCGGAAGACCTTCAGATCGGCGTCACGCTGGCCGGCCGCCGCGCGGCGCAGCGTCAGCACTCGCCACAGAAACATCGCGTGCGCCGCGCCAAGCCCGATCATCTCGGAGCCGACTGCCGTCAGCGCGACGAGAACGAAAAGGAAGTTGACCGCCGCAGCCAGCACGTACACGACGGAGAAGAGCGCATCGGATCCAATCGCCCGGCCCCGGCCGCCGAACTGCATCGCGGTCGTTTCCCAGAGGGGTCCTGCGATCTCCGACCCGGGTTGATCCGCGGCGATCCGTGGCTCGTGCGCCGTCTGAATGTAGCGGCCGATCCGCTCGACGCCGATGTGCAGCGACGAGGTGGCCTCGAAGCCCGCGGCGAGCACCAGCAGCGGCAGAAGGGAAGCGATCGGCAGAGCAAAGGCTGCCGTGGTGGCGACAACGAGCGCCGCCCAGACGGCGACGACCGCGAAGAACAGCACGATCCGGGCGGTCCCGCGCTCCCGGATGGTCGCCCGGAGCGCCTCGAATTCCGCCTGCTCGATGGGCCTCATGGCGCCGAAAACATACCATGACGGTCAGTAAGAACTAACCGAGGACCAAGCACTAGGCACCAGGAACTCCAGTTGGCACACGGTTTGGTAACTGCTGAGTAGAGGAGTGGCGGCTGAGGTCTATAAGTCCTTGCGCGGGCAGGACTTCAATGTTACGATCTGCCATTCCCGGGTTTCAACTTTCAACGGGGTCTGTTCCGGAATAGTACTTCCGGGGAGGAAGAGTGCGGCGCACCTCATCACTCTGGGTCGTTCGAATCCTCACCGCCCTGCTGAGCCTGGGTGTCGCCGGACCCTCGATCCCGGCGTCCGCCGAAACCGCCTCTGCCTCTGCCTCATCTGGGGCTCCGCGCACGGCGAAGAAGCCGGTCTCCAAAACAAAAACACGAACGGCCAGCGCCCGTCGGTACTCGCGCAGCGCGGCGCGCGCCCGTCGCGCCCGTCTGGCGCGTGCGCGCGCGGCGGCCCGTATGCGCGCCATGCGCGAGGCGATGACACCGAGGTTCAAGACCGACGCGAGCGGCGCGATCATCCCTGACATCCGCGCGGCGGCCGCGATCGTCTTCAACCCCGAGACCGGCCAGGTCCTCTTCGCCGAGAACGCGCAGGACAAGCGGTCGATCGCCAGCATCACGAAGGTGATGACCGCCGTCGTCTTCCTCGAGGACAATCCGGATCTCTCGCAGCAGTACCTGATCGAGCGCGGCGACGTCCGCGGCGCGTCGACGACGTTTCTGCGGGCGGGGGAGTGGGTGCGCGGGGAGGACCTGTTGCACCTGACGCTCATCGCGTCCGACAACGCCGCGGCGCGCACGCTCGCGCGCAACTCGCACGGCGGCTCGCCCGACTTCATCCAGCGGATGAACCAGAAGGCGGTCGAGCTCGGGCTCGAGAGCACGACGTTTATCGATCCGTCGGGCCTCAACGCGGAGAACGTGTCGTCGGCCTACGACCTCTCGCGGCTCATCACATTCGCCGCGTCCGACGAGCGGATCGGACCCATCATGCGCAAGGCGGACTATGCGCTGACGACGTCCCGCCGGACGGTGACGATTCACAACACAAACCGGCTCCTCGGCGGCGACATGGACGTCCGCGGCGGCAAGACCGGCTTCATCTACAAAGCCGGCTACTGCCTCGCAACGCTCCTCAAGCTTCCGCAGGGGGATCAGGTCGCGGTCGTCGTCCTTGGAGCGCGCAACAACACCCTGCGCTTCATGGAGATAAAGCACATCTTCAACTGGCTGAACGAGAAGCCGTCGGGACTCTTCAGCAAGCAGCCGCCGCTACCGCAGCAGTAACCCCTAGCTTCGATAGCCCTTCTGCATCACGAGCGCGTCGAGCGGCAGCGTCGCCACGCTGTCGACGAGCACCATCACAGGCCGGGACGCGCCGCGGCCGTCGTACGCTTTCAGATAGCGATGGCACGCGTCGCAGGCGTAGATGCGGTAGCCGCGCGAGGTGAACGATTTGATACGCGCGCGATCGGCGTTGCCGCAGTAGGGACAGGCGACCGGGTCGAACTTCCACCGCGCCGTGCAGCGCCCGCAAATCAGATGACGCTCGGCGGCGGGGGTGATCGTCGAGAAGTCCGGCTCGCCGCCGCAGACCGGGCAGGTGCGCGCCGTCCAGCCGGACAGGTCCGCGGAGGCGAGCATCGCTTCGGCACACCGCACGAGAAACGGCCGCAGCGCCTGCGTCACGACGCTTTCGATGCCCGGCGTGAGGTCGCCGGTCCCGTTGAACCACTTCTCCAGGACCGGGTCGAGCGGCGAGGGATCCCGCGCCATCGCGTCCGCCCGGCGGAAGTCCGCTTCCTCGAGCGCGTCGTACCGCCGCATCGCCGCCGACACTTCTCGAATGAGGTAGCGCACGTCGCTGTACTCGAACGGGATCTGCTCGAAGCGGAGCAGGGGACGCCCTTCCGCCGCGCGCGCCCGGACTTCGGCCGGGTCCAGGCGCAGCGACGGCAGCGGCACACGCCCCTGCACGCGCCGTTGCAAGGCCATCAGCGCGAGCTGGAGGTCGATGGCGGGGGCGAGCTCGGGTTGCTCCTCCCGAAGGCGCGTCAGCTCGACGACCTCGGGCGGAGCTAAGCGAGAGGGACCTGTGGGTCGCTGTCCTCCGGGCACGAACAGATTGTAATGGAAGGAGATGGGAAACGGAGAGGACGGAGGCAACGGAGCAACAACGGAGAAGCGGGGAAAACGGAGACGAACGGAGTTGCTTGGATTCTCCGTTTCGTCCCCGCTGACCCCGTTACTCCGTTGTGATCTCCGCTATCTCCGTCCCCTCCGTGATCGAGTCGTTCTAGAAGGACCACCTCGCCGCGAGCTGCACCTGCCGCGCGGCGATGATCGACGTCGGCGCCTCGAAGGTCACCGTGGTCGTCTCCCCGGGTCCCGACGCGATGGTCCTGTTTGGCACCCTGGTCTGCACGGCGGTGATCGTGTTGGCGTTGAACACGTTCAGCACCTCCAGGAACAGGCCGACCCTGTCGCTCGCGCCGATACCGAAGCTCTTCTCGAACCGGAGGTCCAGCTTCGTGTCGGTCGGCAGCCGCCGGCTGCCGCGCGGCTCGAGGAACGGCTGGCGCGACGCGGTCGGTGCGTTCAGAAGGCTATTGGCGTACTGCGCGAACGGCGTGTAGTTCGTGCCGCTGAAGGTTCGGAAGTACCCGTTCACCGACATCTCGATGCGCGGGATCATGTAGCTCCCGAGCAGCTTGAACTCGTGCGTGCGATCGTTGGTGACCCTCCCGTCGGTGTTCACGATCGAGCGGTTCGGGTTCTCGAAGATGCTGCTCGAGATCTGCTGAGCCGTCGTGTTGTCGATGTTCCCCTCCGCCTTCGAGAGCACGTACGAGGCCTGAGCCTGCCAGCGGTCGGAGTAGCGTTTGGACAGGACGACCATCAACGCCCTGTAGTTGCGGGTCGGATCGAGCGTACCGATGACGTTCCCGCTCGTATCGAGGAACTGGAAGCCGGTGACGTTCCGGATCAGGAAGTCGGTGTCGCTCACGCTCCGGTTCGCCCAGTTGTAGAGCGTGATCGGTGCGTTCGTCAGCGTGTTGGTCGTCTGCCGCGGCGCCCAGCGCGCCGACGGGCTCACGGCGCCGATGAAGTTGACGTTTTCCCGCCAGATGCCCGTCACGGAGAACCGCATGTCGCCGGTCAAGCCGCGCTCCATCGAGATCGTCGCCTCCTCAACCCGCGGGTGCTTCAAGTCGCTGGCGACCCGGTACGGGACCCTCTCATCCCGGAGGAACTCCGCCCCGATCGTCCCGTTCGGGTTGACCTCGTAGCCGACGTAGTCCTCGATACCAGGCACCGCCTTGGTGAAGGCGCCGGTCTGCGCTCCCTCGTAGTAGTGCCCGTAGGAGCCCTTCAACACCGTACGGTAGTCGCCCGTGACATCCCACGCGAATCCGAGGCGGGGCGCCCAGCTCGTCGTGCTGAACACCTTGCCGAGGTCCGGGTGTGTGCCGCGGATGAAGTCGCCGCGGAACCCCAGGTTCAGCGTGAGCCGGTCCCGGATCTTCCATGCATCCTGGGCGAACACGGCCTCGCGCTCGTTGTGCGCCGTGATGTCGTAGCCGTAGCTGTACGCCAGGTACGGCGCACCGCCGTAGTCGTAGAAGGAAATATTGTCCACGTAGCCGTAGCGGTCGCGCGTCATGCTGCGCTCCAGTTCGGCTCCGAACTTGAACTCGTGCCGGCCGAACTTGTCCGCGTAGTGCGACACCGAGCCGTTGATCTGGTTCCGATCGCGGTCGCCGTAGTAGAACCAGCCCTGGGACACCGAGTAGAGCCCCGTAGCCCCATCAAAATGCCCCGGCTTGTTCACTTCGGGATTCAGGTCGTAGAAGCCCCACCAGCCGGTGTACTTCACCTCGCTGAAGGTGTTCGACCCGAACAGGTGGCGCCACTGAAGCATCCACACGTACTCCGGCGCGTCCTCGCGGTTCGTCAACTCGTCGGTCGAATTGAGCCCACGGCCGGCGCGGCCGATGATGTTGTACGCGTCGTACTGCAAGTGACCCGTGAAGTTGTCGGAGCTGCTCGGCTGCAGGCTCACCTTGAAGTTGAGCCGCGGGCTCACCTCGTGGCGCTTGGTGACGGCGCCGCTCGGATCGGTCTCGAGCAGAAACCGCTGGGCGCTCACGAAGAAGAACGCTTTGTTCTGCTTGATCGGGCCACCAAGCTGCGCGGTCAGATCGACATACTTGGTGGTCTTGTTCGGGTCGCGGAGCGTCACATTCTTCTGAACGATCTCGTCGGTGATATTGCTCGACGCAAAGCTCTTGCCCGTGCCGAGCACCTCGAACAGACCCGAGAAGCGGTTGCCCCCCGACTTCGTGATCGTGTTCACGACCGCGCCGGTGAAGCCGCCGTACTCCGCCTGGGCGCCGAGGCCCTGAAGCTGGATCTCCTCGACGATGTTGTAGTTGTAGAAGGTCCAGGGCGTGCCGCTCGACGGGTCCCGTGTGTCGACGCCGTCGATGAGCAGCGAGTTTGCCGAATTGGCGTCACCGCCGTACGCCGAGCTGCTGTTGATGCCCGGCGCGTAGTTGAGCACTTGGATCGCCGTCCGCGTGATCGGCGCGCTGAAGAGCAGATCCTGCGACAGCTTCGTATCTGTCGCGCTGCTCCTGACGTCGACCACCGGTGACTCGGCGAGTACCGTCACGCTCTCCTGCGGGCCCTTGACTTTGAGTGCGATGTCAACCGTCGGGCTGCTCGCGATCGATACGACAACGTTCTCCTGCCGGGTGGGCTGGAACCCGGACAGCTCGGCCACGACGACGTACACGCCCGGCTCGAGCGCTCGGAATCGGTACTCGCCGTTGGCGCCGGTGACCGTCTGTTGCGAGCCGGCCCGGCCGGTCAGCGTCACGGTGACGCCGGGCAGAACGGCGCCCTGCTCGTCCTTGACCGCCCCGGTAATCGAGCCGGTCAAGCTCTGGGCCTCCACACCCGGCGCCGCGACGAGCGCCAGCAGGAGGAGTGCCGCCATCCTTCGAATCAATGTCTGCATTCTCAGTGACTCCTGTGGGTCAACGGATCGGGGACTTGACCGGCTTGCGGTCATGATTGATCGACCACACGGTGAAACCCACACCGGCGGCGATGAGACCGAGCGTCACCGCGCCGCGGCGGCTCTTGAAGAACGCGCCCGGCGTTGACGCCGGGCCTTCCTGGGTCCGAGTGGCGGCGGGCGCGGTGCGGAGGATCTGCAGGCTCGCGGGCGAGAGCGCGCTGAGCGAGCTCGGCGCCGCGGGCCTCGAGACGGCGTCGGCCGCGCAGGGCGTCGCGAAGAGCAGGGCCGCGACCGCCACGACGAGCGCCGATCCCGTCATGCGTTTGACGAACTGGTTCACATCAACCTCCAGGCTGGTGGGTGACCGGGATGACCGGCTGATAGCTCCCGATTCGGGCACAGGGCGAGCAAGGGACATGCCCCCCGAGAACGGACGGGCCGGCCGTCGCCGTAACTTGTAATGCTAAACTTACTTAATCGTCAAGCTACGGTCACAGTCCACGTCACCAGAGTCGCCGTTCGTCATGTCACTTGGATCACAATCCAAATCGTTGAAGCCGGCTCGCATCGTCGCCGTGACCATCGCGATCGCCGCGCTGGCCGGCGCGACGTGGCTCACTTGGAGGACCTGGATAGGGAACGGCGGCGCGCGCCGCTCCGACCTCAACCTGCTGGTCATCTCCCTGGACACCACGCGAGCCGACCGCCTCCGCCCCTACGGGTTCCAGGAGATCGAAACGCCCGCGCTCGATCGGCTGGCGGAGGAAGGGGTGCTCTTCCGTCAGGCGGCGACTGCCGCGCCGCTCACGCTTCCCGCTCACACGACCATCTTTACGAGCCGCGTGCCGCCGGCGCACGGCGTTCGCGACAACGGCGGCTTCTTCGTCGATCCGTCCGAGACGACGCTCGCGGAGACGCTGCGCGAGCAGGGCTTCCGAACGGGCGCGTTCGTCGGCGCATACGTCCTCGACTCGAAGTGGGGGCTCGATCAGGGGTTCGAGACCTACTTCGACGACTTCGACCTGACGAAGTACCGCGCGATCTCGCTCGGCGCGATCCAGCGTCCGGGCAACGAGGTCGTGGACAAGGCGATCGAGTGGCTGAACGGCGTGGCGAGCCAGCGCTTCTTCGGCTGGGTCCACCTCTACGATCCGCACACCCCGTACGAACCGCCGGAGCCATTCCGATCTCGGTACCCGGGCCGGCCGTATCTCGGAGAGATCGCCTTCACGGACTCTCAGGTCGGACGGCTCGTCGACTTTCTCCGCGAACGCGGCCTGCTCGACCGCACCGTCGTCGTCGTCGTCGGGGACCATGGCGAGAGCCTGGACGACCATGGGGAAGGCAGCCACGGCTTCTTTATTTATGAAAGCGTCGTCCGCGTCCCCCTGATCATCCGGGCGCCCCTGGATGGGCTCCGTGGCCGGCAGGTAGCGGACGTCGTCCGGACGCTCGACATCGCGCCGACGGTCGCGGAGCTGCTGGGCGTGTCGAAGTCGCCCGGCGCGGCCGGAGTCAGCCTGGTGCCGCTGATGACCGGGGCGGCGCCGGAGCTTGGCCTCGAGGCCTACTCGGAATCGACGTACCCCCTGTATCACTACGGTTGGAGTGACCTGCGGGCGCTGCGCTCCGGCCGCTTCAAGCTGATCGCCGCGCCGCGGCCGGAGCTCTACGATCTCGAGCAGGATCCGGGCGAGCGGGCCAACCTGTTCGACGAGCGCAGGCAGCTCGCTGATCGGATGCTCGCGCGCCTCGCCGAGCTGGAAAAACGCCTCGCGAAGACCGAACGGCCGAAAGGTGAGCCGGAGGTCGATCCGGAGGCGCGCGCGCGGCTCGCCGCGCTGGGCTACATCGGGTCGTTC
>JBOGJB010000589.1:0-1886 GCA_050745085.1 Vicinamibacterales bacterium | reverse complement strand
AGGTCGGGCCTACAAGTTCCTTGATTCTGGATCCTGGATTGTGCGAGAGGTGGCCGTTTCCATCGGCATCCTCGGCGGCGGGAACATCAGTGACACGCACGCCCGCGCCGCCGCCTCGATACCCGGCGTCGAGATCGCGGCAGTCTATGGTGCCAACCTTGAGAAGGCCGCCCGCCTCGCGCAGCGCGTGGGCGGCATCGCCTTCGATGATCTCGATCGATTCCTCGACCACCGGCCGATGGATCTCATCGCCATCGGCAGCCCGTCCGGTCTGCACGCCGAGCAGGGGATCGCCGCCGCACGGCGCGGATTGCACGTCCTCGTCGAGAAACCGCTCGACATCACCACCGCCCGCGTCGACACGCTCATCGACGCGGCCGAACGTGCGGGCGTCAAGCTGGGCGTCTTCTTTCAGGATCGATTGAAGCCTGCCGTTGTGCGCATGAGGTCACTGATCGACGCGGGCCGGCTCGGCACGCCGATTCTCGCGTCGGGCCATGTCAAGTGGTACCGGCCTCCCGACTACTACGGCAATTCGCGCTGGCGCGGGACGTGGGCGCTCGACGGCGGCGGCGCGCTGATGAATCAAGGCATCCACACCGTCGATCTGCTGCTCCACTTTTTCGGACCGGTCGTACGTGTGTCCGCGCGGACGGCCACGCGGCTGCATATGATCGAAGTCGAGGACACCGCGGCAGCCGTGCTGGAGTTCGCGAGCGGCGCGCTCGGCGTCATCGAAGCGGCGACGTCGGTGTTCCCCGGCTACGCGCGCCGCGTTGAGGTCACCGGTTCGGAAGGCACGCTCGTCCTGGACCAGGATCGCCTGGTTCGCGCCGATCTCAGGACGCCACTCGACGACGCGGCAGAGGAGACGGTCGGCGCAAGCGAAAGTGCAACATCGCCGGTGGTATCCGATGTAACTCCGCATCGCCGGGTTTTCGAAGACTTCATCCGGGCGATTGAGACCAACGGCGCGCCTGCGTGCGACGGCCGTGAAGGACGGCGGAGCGTGGAAGTCGTCGAGGCCATCTATTCCTCCGCTCGGACGGGACGGATGACTGAGCTGTGAATTGCCAGCCCCTTCGCTTTCAGCGCGTTCTTCCCGGGCTGCCTCGGCCGTTGCTTCGCGGCCACCATCTTGATGACGATCCGGCCGGGTTTCGCCCGGTTGAACGGCTTCGCCCCTTCCAGCGCCTGCGCCATCAGCGCCCGCACCGGCGCGGCATCCAGGACGGCCGCGGTCTCGAGCGGGATGCGCCGCACCCGCGAGCCCGTCCCCTGCAGCAGCTTCTGGGGGTCATGCAGCCCTGCGCCATTCAGGAAGAACAGATTGACCCATCGCGGATAGAGGGCGATCGAGAAGACCGCGTCCGACGCGCGCTCCGTCGGTCCGAAGCCGATGACCAGCGCGTTGTAGTTGTCGTAGACGAGCTGCACGGCGCCTGGCAGACGCGCACGCATCTTCGCGAGCGCCGCGCGCGCGAGCGCGCCGATCTCGGGTGAGTACTTGGCAATAGAGCGCGCGAGCTGCTGTGCCGGTTTTTCGTTCACAAGGCCGATTGCGGAAAGCGTGAACGCCCTCAGCGCGCGACTCGAAGCGTCGCCCGATATTCGTCAGGTTGAATCGTGCGCGAGCTGAACGGGTACGGCGAGAGCTGTACGAGCTCGATGGTGAGGTCGTCGTGTTTCACCGGGCGCATGTCGCCCGTGTGCAGCTCGTACGGCCGCACCCCGCCGCCATCCGGATGCACTTCGATCTGGACGATGGCGTCGCCTCCCTGGATGCAGAGGGCGTCGGCCGGGCAGCGTGAATCGCCGAGAACTCGGAGGAAGCTGACCGTGACTGAGGCGCCTTCCACGGTCGCGGTTTGTCCCGGGGCTAGCAC
>JBOGJB010000588.1:0-2088 GCA_050745085.1 Vicinamibacterales bacterium | reverse complement strand
CGTCCGCGGTCCGCGCCGAGCGTGGCCTCGACGGCGGCTGGACCGCGCCGCGCCTGAAGATCCTTCCTCTCGGCCCCGTCGCGCGCACCTTCGCGCCGCGGGTGCTCGCGGTCGGCGACGCCGCCGGGCTGGTCAAGCCGACGACGGGCGGCGGGATTTACTACGGGCTGCTGAGCGGGCGCCTCGCTGCGGAGGTGCTCGACGACGGGCTGCGACGGGACGCGCTTGGTGCCGACGCGCTGGCCGGGTACGAAGCGCGGTGGAAGGCGCGGCTGGGACCTGAAATCCGCGCCGGGTTCGCGTTTCGCGCCGTCGCCGGCCGGTTGAACGACCGCGCGATCGACGCGATCCTGGAGCTCGCCAGAGTGGACGGCCTCGTGCCGCTCCTGAAGCAAACGGCAAACTTCAACTGGCACCGGGACACGGCACTCGCCCTCCTGCGTCATGGACCTTTCAGGAAGATCGTCCTGTCCTCGCTGTGGGGATGAGGTCGCGGACCTGCCCTCCCTCCAACTCCGCGGCCTGAACAGCCTCTCTCGTGTCTGACCACGCTTTCGCTCCCGGCACCTACGCCCGCAAGCAGATTTACTCCCGCAGCGCGCTCATCCGCTGGAGCCACGCCAGCCGCTTCGGCCTCGGACGCGCCCTGATCGCGCCGCACGCCGGCGGACGGCTCCTCGACTACGGCTGCGGCGACGGTACCTTCCTCGCGCTCGTCCACGACCTCTTCCCCGGCGCGAGGGGTGCAGACACCGACGCGGCGCAGACAGCCGACTGCGCGCGCCGGCTGCGCGAGCTCCCGCTGGCCTTCACGACGACCGCCGCGCTGGGCCCTTCTCACACAGCCACCTACGACGTCGTCACGTGCATGGAGGTGCTGGAGCACTGCCTGGACGCCGAGCGCCGGCATGTCATCGGCGAGCTGGAGCGGCTCGTGCGCCCGGGCGGTCTCGTCGTCGTCAGCGTGCCGATCGAAGTCGGACCAAGCCTGATCGGCAAGCAGATGGGGCGCGCGCTCGCGGCATGGCGCGGACTTGGGGACTATAAACACCGCGAGACGTACGGTCCGATCGAGCTGGCCCGCATGGTGCTCGCACCGCCGGGAACGTCGATCGAGCGCCCGTCCTACGAGGCGGTCGCTGTCGACGGCAGCAGGTATCGCTACTACGGCCACAAGGGCTTTGACTGGCGGATCCTGCGCGATGAGCTCCGTCAACGATTCATGATTGGTGGAACGACGTTTTCGCCGATGCCGTGGCTCCGATCGTGGCTGAACTCACAGGTCTGGTTCGTATGCCGGCCACGGATCACCACGGATTGTTGAGGTCATGGCAGAACCGGATCCAACCGTCGCGCTGCTCGCCGCGATCCTCTGCGGCGCGGCGACGAGCTGGCCCGGGGAGGCGCCGGATCCGGAGGATGTTGTCGAGGCGGCGGTGGCACACGGGGTGGCGCCGCTTCTTGCACGGGCGATCGGTCGCGCTGGAGGCGCGTGGCCGCGAGCGTTTTTCGACGGGCTTGCCGATGCTGCGCGCGGCGAGACGGCGCTCGCGGTTGTCCGCGAGCGGGCGCTGACGCCGGTGCTCGAGGCGCTCGGCGCGGGCGGCATCCGTGTGCTCCTCATCAAGGGGGCGCATCTGGCGTATGCCGTCTACGAGTCACCCGAGTTTCGCCCGCGCAGCGACACGGACCTGCTGATCGATGAGACGGATCGCGATCGGACGCGAGCGATCCTCGAGCGACTCGGCTGCGCG
This sequence comes from Vicinamibacterales bacterium, assembly GCA_050745085.1. Classification (GTDB taxonomy): domain Bacteria; phylum Acidobacteriota; class Vicinamibacteria; order Vicinamibacterales; family 2-12-FULL-66-21; genus DATAEE01. The sequence continues at coordinate 334 of JBOGJB010000588.1, read as the reverse complement.
CCTGTGCCGCACGTCAGCGGCGAGCTCGTCATGCCGCAGTTTCATTTCCGTCGCGACGATCGATCCGGCGCGGCGCACCACCTCGACGTGCATTGGCGGCTCGCCGTGCCGCAGGCGTTCTCGGCGCTGCCGGCGCTGGCGGACTTATGGGACGCCTCGATGCCGATCCCCGCGCTGGGCCCGACTGCACGCGGGCCGTCACTGGCAGACGCGCTGCTCGTCGCCTGCGCGCACCGCGCGGCGCACCATTCCGCGGCGAGCGCGCTCATCTGGATCGTGGACGTTCAACGGATTGCCGAACGTGTATCGGAAACTGAGGCCGCCAGGTTCGTCG
>JBOGJB010000587.1:0-2034 GCA_050745085.1 Vicinamibacterales bacterium | reverse complement strand
ACGCCGACGAGCCCGCCGGATGGAATCCGGCCGAGCGCGGTCACGAGGTTGATCAACAGGCCGGTCGCAAACGTCTTGCCGCGGACGTCGATCTCGGCTGCCGTGGGAAGGGAGGAGTCGTTCATCGGGTCGTCCCGTGGCATTGTATCTGAGCTGCGAGGTTCATGACCGCGACAGGAGGTGTCATGCCCACGCCTGAACAGCGAATCGTCGTGATCATGCGAGTCACCATTGGCGCCATGTTCATCTGGGTTTTCTTCGAGAACTTCGTGAAGGGCGCTTACACGCCGGCGGGGTATGCCGGCGTCATCAATTACTATCTGACCAAAGGGGGCGCGCCAGAGGTGTGGAAGTCGGTCATGCGCCTGATGGCGGACAACGCGGCGGTGGCAGGACCGATGCAGGCGGCGACAGAGCTCGCCTTCGGCGTGTTGCTCGTGCTGGGACTGTTCGCGCGGCCCGCTGCGCTGGCCGCCGGCTTGTTCCTCGCGTCACTCTGGGTCTCGGAATGGGGCGCGGCCTGGATCTGGGAGCTGCTCGTCCCGATGGTCGTGGCGTTGGCTCTCGTGACCGGGCGCCCCGGTCGCACCTGGGGCCTCGACGCCATGCTTGCGCGGCGCAATCCCGCGAGCCCGCTCTGGTAGCGCGGCGGCTCCGCGAGCGGTATGACACCAATGCGCGTGTCGGTCGTGATTCCCACGTACAACGAAGAGGAGGCCATCGGGCGCGTGCTCGCGGATCTCGCCGCCGTCCGCGTCGAAGAAATCATCGTCGTTGACAGCGATTCGACGGACCGGACGCGCGACGTCGCCGCGGCCGCCGGCGCACGCGTGATCCGGCAGCCGGCGCGGGGCTATGGCCGGGCGTGCTTGACGGGGCTCGCCGCTGTCACGTCGCCCGACATCGTCGTCTTTCTGGATGGCGACTACAGCGATCGTCCCGCGGAGCTGCCGCGTCTGGTGGCGCCGATGGCGGATGGAGTGGCCGATCTGGTGATTGGATCCCGGCTGGCCGGACCGCGAGCGCGCGGTGCGCTGCCCTGGCATTCCGTCGTCGGCAACCGGTTCAGCGCGTGGCTCCTCAACCGGCTGTGCGGGCTGGCGCTCACGGACCTGGGTCCGTTCCGCGCGGCACGGTACGAGATGCTGCGCTCGCTCGACCTGCAGGAGCTCACCTACGGCTGGCCCGTCGAGATGATCGTGAAGGCTGCGCTTCGCGGCTATCGTCTCGTCGAGGTGCCGGTCAGCTATCACCCGAGGATCGGGCGATCGAAGATCACGGGGACGATTCGCGGGTCGGTGGGCGCCGCATGGTGCATGCTGACCGGGATCGTCAAGTATCGACTTCGCGAGGCCGCGAGGACGTGAGCGCTCGCCGAGTCCTCGTCGTGATGGCCAAGGCGCCGCGTCCCAGCCACGTCAAGACGCGGCTGCAGCCTCGCATCTCCACCGACCAGGCGGCGGCGCTGTATCGATGCTTCCTGGAGGACACGCTCGCGCTGGTCGGTCGACTGCGCGGCGTTCGAATCGCCATCATGTGCCCGCTTGACGACCGCGCCGCGTTCGAGCGGCTGATCGGCCCTGACATCCAGGTCGCCTCGCAGACGGGCGACGGCCTTGCGGCGGGGCTGACCTCCGTGTTCCGCGACTTCGCTGCCGCCGGTTTCGATCGCATCGTCGCGTTCAACGCGGACAGCCCGCACATTCCCCCGGCATTTCTCGAATCGGCCTTCGAGGCGCTCGACTCGCACGAGACGGTCGTGGGCCCGACATCAGACGGTGGCTACTATCTCGTGGGCGCGACGCGCGCGCATCCCGGCCTGTTCGGGGGCGATCGGCTGGGCAGCGCCAGCGCCCTCGAGTCGCTCGTCGCACGGCTGCGGACGCTATCGTTGACAATGGCCATGCTGCCGCCCTGTTACGACGTCGATGATCCGGACGACCTCGCTCGACTCGAGGCCGATCTGCGCGTGGATCCGCAGCGCGCGCCACACACCGCGGCGCTCCTCGCTCGCTGGCGGGCGAGGAGCTGACG
>JBOGJB010000586.1:0-1957 GCA_050745085.1 Vicinamibacterales bacterium | reverse complement strand
CCGTCATCCATGCCGCGGCGGACGAGGTCCTGCATGCGCGTCAGCTCCGGATCCGTCGGCGCGCGGGCCGCCTCGCCGACGACCGCGCTGCGCACACTGCCGTGACCGATCAGCAGCGCGACGTTCGGGCCCGTGCCGCCGCGCTCGAGCTCGGCGCGTTGCTTCGCGAGATCGACCGGGCCGCCGCCGTCCGGATTCACGACGATCGTTGTCACACCCTGCGCGAGGATCGGCTGCGCCTGCCGCAGCTCCTGACGCGTCAGGCTTTCGGCCGCGTGCGAGTGGACGTCGATGAAGCCTGGAGCCACGATGTGTCCGCGCGCGTCGATCGTCCGGGCCGCCGCCGCGCCCGCCAGAGCTCCGACCCCCGCGATGCGGCTGCCGCGGACGCCGACGTCCGCGCGCACTGAGGGGCTGCCCGAGCCATCGAGCACACGTCCGTTCACGATCAAGACATCGAAAGACGCGGGCTGCGAACCGGCCACGACCACGGTCGCGCAACCCAGCGAGAAAAGCGCGGCAAAGAGGCGCGGCATCGAGCCCGATGTTACCTCAGCCGGAGCGCTCGGGCGCGGCACGGTCTGTGCACTTTTGGAGCGCTTGGAGTGAAGGTATGGCAAATGGTCATCGAAACCTTACGTTGAGCCGCGCGTCGGTGAACGTCTGGGAACAGCCGGGTTGGGGCGCCTCGCTCGGGACCCTTGATCGCGAGCGCGTGATTTGCGGCGCGTGGGGCGCACTCCTCACGGTCTACGGCCTCCGTCGCGGCGGCTGGATGGGCAGAGCGCTCGCTGCCGCCGGCGCGGGCGTCCTGAGCCGCGCGATAGCAGGTAATCACGACCTGACGCGCGCCCGCATGTGGGTCGGACGCGCGCTGGATGTAGCCGGCTGGAATTCGAGGAGCCAGGACCGGGTGATGGACGAGTCCGACGCATCGTTCCCCGCGAGCGACGCGCCGTCGTGGACGCCGACCTCAGGCGTCAGAACACGGGATGAACGTGCACGCGGACGGGAGGGATAAATCATGGCAGTAACGTCGCAACGATGGACACCATACGCCGGCGCGGCCGTCGCGTTCGTCGGCGCTGGGCTCGCGGTTGGATTGATGCGCTCACGCCGTGCCCGGCGGGACGACACGCGTAAGGCGCTCGGCGGCAGCGCGGGCATTGTCGTCCACGAAAGCGTGACAATCCACGCCACGCCCGACGAGCTGTATCGGTTCTGGCGGTCGTTCGAGAATCTGCCCAAGGCGATGAGCCACCTCGAGTCGGTCACCGATCTCGGCGGTGGCCGTTCGCACTGGGTGGCCCGCGCGCACGGTCTCGGCAGGTACGAGTGGGAGGCGGAGATCATCAACGAGGAGCCGGACAAGCTAATCGGCTGGCGATCGCTCCCCGGCTCGGACGTCACGAGCGCCGGCTCGGTGAACTTCGACGAGGCGGAGGCGGGGCGTGGCACCCGCGTCACTGTGCGCCTGCAGTACGACCCGCCGGCCGGCAAGCTCGGCGCGCTCGTCGCCAGGGCGTTTGGTGAAGACCCCGCGCAGCAGATCCGCAAAGATCTGCGGAAGCTGAAGCAGCAGCTCGAGGCGGGCGAGGTTGCGACGACGCGCGGACAATCGGCCGGCGTGGTGTGAAACCGGAAGGTCGTGCTCAGTCCCTGGATCTGATCGGCTCAGAGCCGAGCAGGACGTAGGAGGAAAGTCCCTCGAGGTTCAGCCGTTCGCTTCGATTCAGATCTGACCGCAGGCGGACTTCGCCGGTTGGCGGGTCGATCGTGTCGAGGTTCATGTCCCGCCGCGCAGTGAGCACGAGCGGCCCGGTCACGCCCGAGAGGACGACGACAAAGCGCGAGCCGCGTGAGGCGGCGAGCGCCGACTGGACTGGACCCTCGATCGAAAAGGGATGGAGGGGTTCCTCGCGCGCGTAGCGCGACCAGGTGTGCACGTCGTCCGGCA
>JBOGJB010000585.1:0-5709 GCA_050745085.1 Vicinamibacterales bacterium | reverse complement strand
GGAGTTCCCCGGCCGGGCGCTCGTCCAGGTACGGCTCGCACCGGACGAGTGGCGCGACGCGATGATGTGGGCGGCGACAACCCCCGCCGGCACGCACTGGCTCGCGCATCCGGGCCACGCGCACCTCTACGGCACGAGCGTCCGGGTCGCAGCCGGCCGGGACGTGTTTCACGAAGCGGTGAAGGACGCCGCGCTCGCGATGTACGCGCGGCCGATCGCCGAGCGCGTGCTCGAGCGCTCGGTGGCCAGCGCCGACTTTGACGCCCTTGATGCGCCCGGGGCCCGCGAGCTGGCGGCGCGCTACGCGCTTGACTACCTGATCACCGAAACGCGCGGCCTCGCGCTGCCGATCGCATACTCCAACGCGCGATTCGTCGTCTATCGTCTGCAGTGAGCACGGTCGCCAATATATGGTATAGCTGCATCGCACAGCAGGAGGTTCGCCATGCACCCGCGCGCCCGGGCGCTCGCCTTCGTCGTCCTGATCTCCTTGTGGACCGCACCACTCTGGGGGCAGCAGCGGCCGATGACGCTCGTCGACGTCCTCAGCGTCCCGAGTCTGACCGCGCCACAGCTGTCGCCGGATGGGCGCCAGCTCCTCTACCAGCTCTCGCATCCCGACTGGAAACAGAACAAGCGGATCAGCCACATCTGGCGGGTCGACATCGACGGCGCGAACGCCGTCCAGCTCACCAATGGCTCCGAAGGTGAGTCGAGCCCGCGCTGGTCGCCGGACGGCAAGACCGTCGCTTTCCTCGCCAAACGCGGCGAGGCCGAATCGGCCCAGATTCACCTCATCCCGATCGGGGGCGGCGAGGCGCGACAACTCGGCAAGCACGCAACCGCCGTCTCGAACATTACATGGGCGCCCGACAGCGCCTCGATTTACTTCCTGGCGACCGATCCGAAAACGGACGAGGAAAAAGCCCGTGACAAGGCGAAGGACGATGTGTACGCGTTCGATGAGGATTACAAGCAGCAGCACCTGTGGAAGATTGCCGTGGCCGACGGGCGTGCGCAGCGCGTGAGCGCCGGCGACTACTGGGTGTCGGCGTACACGCTCTCCCGCGACGGGCGTCTCATCGTCCACCACCGACAGCCGGACCCGCTGCTCGATTCCTCGGCACTGAGCGAGATCTGGGTGATGGACACCTCGGGCGGAGGCGCCCGGCAAATCACTCGCAACCGCGTCAGCGAAGGGGGCGCCGAATTGTCGCCCGACGGCGCGGCGGTGCTGTTCACTGCGGCTGCAAACGCGAGGTTCGAGGGCTATCACAACCGGAAGATCTTCGTCGTGCAGGCGGCGGGCGGCGAACCCAGGCTGCTCACCGCCGACCTGCCGTACGCGGTCGGGCAGGCGTCGTGGGCGTCCGACGGCCGGACGATCTATTTCACCGCCGGTATGGGCGTGAAAACCGAGCTGTTCCAGCTCGATGTCGCCGGCGGGAAGCCCCGGCAGCTCACGAACGGGACGCGGCAGACGATCGGAAACTGGGACCTTGGCGCGGGCGGCCGCGTGCACGTCATGACCGTCGCCGATCCGGCGACGCCGGGCGACGTCTGGGTCATGGACGTGGGCGCAACCACGCCGAGGAAGGTGACGAAGGTCTTCGATCATCTGGCCCGCGACTTCAAGTTGCCGCGACAGGAACGCATCGAGTGGAAGGGCGCCGACGGTGTGACGGTGGAGGGCATCCTTTATTACCCGCCCAACTATGTGGCTGGCCAGCGCTATCCGCTCTGTGTGCAGACGCACGGCGGCCCGCAGTCCGCCGACCAGTTCGGATTCCCCGGCGGGTCGTCCTACATCGCCGTCCTCGCGGCCAAGGGCTACGCCGTGCTCAGGCCGAACTACCGCGGCAGCACAGGCTACGGTGACCCATTCCTGCGCGACATGATCGGACACTACTTCCAGAACGCCCACCTCGACGTCATGGCGGGCGTCGACCATGTGATCAAGATGGGCGTCGCCGATCCGGATCGCCTCGTCAAGATGGGCTGGAGTGCCGGCGGCCACATGACCAACAAGATCATCACGACGACCGGCCGCTTCAAAGCGGCGTCATCGGGGGCCGGCGCCGCGAACTGGGTCTCCATGTACGCGCAGAGCGACACGCGCACGCAGCGAACGCCCTGGTTCGGCGGTACGCCGTGGCAGAAGAATGCGCCGATCGACGTGTACTGGGAGCACTCGCCGCTGAAGTACGCGGCCAACGTGACGACGCCGACGATCTTCCTGGTGGGCGAGCGCGACGAACGCGTGCCGATGCCACAGTCGGTCGAGATGTACCGCGCGCTGAAGGCGAACGGCGTGTTGACGCGTCTTTACGTCGCGCCCCGCGCCGGGCACGGCTGGACCGAGCTGCGTCACGCGCTCTTCAAGATGAACGTAGAGCTCGACTGGTTCGAGAAGCACGTCACGAAGCGGCCGTACATCTGGGAGAAGGCGCCGACGGACGAGAAGGAGAAGAAAGAGACGACGCCGGACGGCCTACCGTAGTGCCTCGGGCCTCGGGCGGTACCTCGTGCCCCGTGCCTCGAGTGGGGCCCGGTGCCGAAGTACACTTATAGCAAATGCAGTTCGTCCCGAAGCCAGGGCTGACCAACGGCCATCTCATGACACTCTACGCCTGGGGACGGCCGCGCCGCTTTCCGCGTCTGACCGATCCCGTAATCCGCTACTTCGACGTCGCGCCTGCGGAGGACGGTCCGGCCCGCGTGCTCGCGCACTGTCACTGGCAGGACGATCCGCGCTCGGCGCCGGCGCTCGTCGGCCTGCACGGCCTCGAAGGCTCCAGCTCCGCTCACTACATGCGCGGCCTCGCCGCCAAGGCCTGGGATGCCGGCTTCAGCGTCATTCTTCTCAATCAGCGCAATTGCGGCGGGACCGAGCACCTCTCCTCCGGGCTCTATCACTCCGGGCTGACGGGCGACCCCCGCCGGGTGCTCGAAGAGATGATCGCGCTCGACCGCCTCTCCTCCATCGTCGTCGCCGGCTATTCGCTCGGCGGCAATCTCGCGTTGAAGCTCGCCGGAGAGTACGGCGGCGAGGCGCCGCCGGCGCTGAAAGGGATCGCCGCGATCTCGCCGGTCGTCGAGCTCGGCGCCTGCGTGCGCGCGCTCGAGCGGCGCGAGAACTTCCTGTATCAGTGGAACTTCGTGCGCAACCTCAAGTCACGCATGCGGCGGAAGGACCGCGCCTGGCCGGGCCGCTTCGACCTCGGGGCGCTCGGCGGCGTCCGCACGGTGCGCGCGTTCGACGATGCGTTCACGGCGCCGTTCTGGGGCTTCCGCGACGCGGACGACTACTATCACCGCGCGAGCGCGCTGCGCGTGGCCGATCGGATTCGCCTGCCGGCGCTCGTCATCACCGCCGAGGACGATCCCTTCGTCCCGACGGCGCCGTTCCGTGAGCCCGCGCTCGCGCGCAATCCGCACGTCAAGCTCGTGGTGACCCCTCACGGCGGCCATTGCGCGTTTGTCGGCGACCCCACGAGCCCGGATGACGACGGCTATTGGGCGGAGCGGGCGATCGTGGCGTTCGCGCGCGAGATCACGTCAGCGCGTCCATCATCAGCCGCGCGAACTCCGGACCCTTCCCCTGCTCTTCGTGCTTGAAATAGACGAAGGCGTCGGTCCATCCGCCGGACGCGTCCGCAATCCGCGCCGTCCATGCTCGAATGTCGTCCGGCTGGTACCCCTCGTCGCGCAGACGAAAGTAGCCGTAGTCCGCGGTCGCGACGAGCGGCGTGCTCATCTTTTCGCTGTCGGCGACGCACAGCGCGAGGTTGCGCTTGCGCAGCGCGTCGAACACCGCATCGTCATGCCACGATTCGTGGCGGAACTCGAACGCGGCGCGCGTGCCGTCGGGCAGCTCCGTGAGAAACGCTTCGAGCACGCGCACGTCCTTCTTGAACGTCGGCGGAAGCTGGAAAAGGAGCGTCGCGAGACGGCCGCCGAGCGACCTGGCGGCGCGGCAGAAGGCGCCGGTCAGCTCTTCGACGCTGCGCAGCTTTGAGTCGTGCGTGATGCGGCGCGGCGCCTTCAGCGTGAACCGGAAGGTCTCCGGCGTCGCCTGCGCCCACCCGGCCAGCAGCTTCTCGGTCGGCATCCGGTAGAACGTGTAGTTGATCTCGACGGTCGGGAACCGCGCCGCGTAGAACGGCAGCATCTCCGCCTGCGCGAGCTTCGGCGGATAGAAGCTCCCGCGCCACTCGGGATAGTTGTAGCCGGACGTGCCGATCCAATAGCGGGCCAGTCGGGTGCCTCGTGCGAAGTGTACTCGCGTGGGACGGACGATTCCCACTGTCGGACACTGCTTGCGCCGTGAGCTTCTCTAACCTCCGCCAATACTGGGACTTGACCCGCACCGGGGCTGGCACGCGTTTCTAATGATGATGACCGATGCTCCCGGACCTTTACGCGTTTCGCACGCGGCGGCGCGCCCTTCGCGGCGATCCCGTCGTCGCCCTCAGGAGCGAATAGCGATGCTGACCGACCTTCGCCATGCCGCGCGGCTGCTCTGGCGCAGTCCCTCGTTCTCGGTGGTCGCCGCCGGCACGCTTGCCATCGGCATCGCCGCCAACGCGGTCGTCTTCAGCTTCGTCAACGCGCTGCTCTTCCGGCCGGTCGAAGGGGTGCGCGACCCGCGCGGGCTGGTCGCGGTGTACACCAGCGACTTCAGCAGCGGGCCCTACGGCACGACGTCACATCCGGACTACGTGGATCTCGCCGCCATGCGCGACACCTTCGAGGCGCTTGCTGCTGAGACGTCCACATTCGCCAATTTGTCGTCGGGTGACGTCGCCGCGCGTGTCCGCACGACGATGGTGACCGAGAACTACTTCTCCGTGCTTGGGGTGCGGTTCTCGGCCGGCGCGTCGTTGACAGCCGGCGACCCGGACGCCGTGGTGATCTCATACGGGCTCTGGACCCGTCTGGGCCGACCGGACGGTCTCATCGGTTCGACGATCCGGCTGGACAGCCAACCCGCGACGGTCGCGGCCGTCGCAGCGGAGGAATTCCACGGCATCAGCTTCGGCGACGTGCCCGACGTGTGGCGACTGCTCGGACCGCAGCCTTCGGATCCGTCCGCGCGCGGCAATCGCGGTCTCGGTGTCGTCGGCCGGCTCGCCCCGGGCGTCACGATCGATCAGGCGCGGTCGCGCGTGACGGCGACGGCCGCGCGGCTGGCGGATGCCTACCCCCAGACGAATCGCGGCACGCTGCAGCGGCCCGCGGATCCCCGGCCGATGTTCATCGTGCCGCACACGCCGCTCGGACCGGACAGAGACGAGGCGACGTTCCTGTCGATCGTGCTGGCGTCGAGCGTGGGCCTGTTGCTGCTGCTCGCAAGCGCCAACGTTGCAAACCTGTTTCTCGCCCGCGCGGTGGCGCGCGAGCACGACGCGGCGGTCCGGCTCGCGCTGGGCGCGAGCGCCGCCCGCGTCGTCAGGGCCACGATCGCCGAAGCGATCGTCCTGGCGGGGGCGGGCGGCACAGTCGGCCTGATCGCGGCCGCCTGGACGGCCGACCTGCTGCCGGCGCTCATCCCGGGCGATTTGCTCGGCGGTCTGATGCCGGCGATTGACTGGCGAGTGCTGGGTCTGACGACGATCGTCTCCATCGCGAGCGGCACGGCGGCCGCCGCGCTCGCCGCCTGGCATCAGGCGCGCGTTGCGCCGGTCGTCGGGCTGCGCGGCGCACGCG